>JAIVHN010000012.1 GCA_020201015.1 Spirochaeta sp.
TAACTTCATCTACCCAGTCCATCATTTTTCGTGTGCCAAAGCCGCGGTATAACTCGTCTGACTCGCTGGTACGGTTGCTCCAGAGCACGGCATCCATAATATTGCCTCGAGGAGTAGTGTAGAGTGCAATTATCCCGTTGTTTGAAGGTAAGCCACCACCCTCGGCTATCCAGTAGTCCCAGGCATGATCGACCGCGCGGCTTCCGCCTGACTCGTCTTGTGCCAGGGTTTCATTGATCTCTTCCGGGCTCCCTTCGGGTCGAAAATGTAGAATTATGAAGTCTCCAGCCTCGATCTCTACAGGAGGAAAAATAAAACGTGAGTTGTAGTCCGAGGGGCTGCCGTTGTAAAGTGCAATTCCGGCCAAATTACCTGCGGTAAGCGAAACTAACTCTACTCGCTCCGGGTTAGTGGTACTGGCGCGCGGATTCAGTTCATTAATCAGCAGCTCGGGCGGATGCGCGTTATGACCGTACACACGTGCTAAGAAGGCAAGTGAGTTACCGTGCATGTCCTGAACTCCGGCATCAAGTACGTATTCTACACCGGCCACGGTCGGCTCTGGAAACCTTAGTTGTAGCCTGGTTCCACCGGAGCCGGACACAACCGGCTCACCAAGATCCGGACTAACTGAGAAGCGTCCTGGAATCAGCTTAGTCTCCTTATCGAACTCAAGTTCAATGGTGTATGCACCTGATGTTTCAACCGAGAGTATGCGCGGCGGGTGAAAGTCGCCTTCAATCAAGGTGACACCCTCATGCAGTGGGGCACACCCGCTTAGCACGAGTACGCCAAAAAGCAACGCCCACTGCATCAAACGCCGCACCTGCGATAGTGAACCAAGTGCCCACAAAATCAAACAACTGGATCTACCCATCAATTACGCTCCTTAAATAGTTCCTACTACTTACTACATAAAAAAGCGCCATGTTGATTGTCCGGTTATGGCTTGATATACTTGAATTGTCAGAAAACTTTAACTTTTGTAGGCAAAACACCATGTCGGATTCAATCCTGTTCGAGAAATACGGGCTTACGTATAAACCCGGGACGGTAATTTTCAGTGAGGGCGATGCTGGAGATAAAATGTACATTATTCAAGGCGGTCGCGTCGGTATCAGCAAAACTATAGAACGCCGGCAGCACACGCTGGCGGAGCTGGTTAAGGGCGATTTCTTTGGTGAAATGGCAATCGTCACGCGGGAGAAGCGCACTGCTACCGCAACCGCTGTAGATGAGGTGCAACTTCTGTCTTTCGACCGACAGGGTTTCGAAAGCATGATAGAAAAAAACGCAAAAATTGCTATGAACGTAATCGATAAGCTCTGTAAACGACTGCAGCACTCTAACGGGCTTATACAAGACCTTGTTCGTCGTAACGTGCGGGCATCAATTGCTCTGAGCTTATACTATCGCTTTAATGAGAAGCCCGAAGACGAGCAGTACCTCTCGCTTGATCAAGTTACCAAGGACATAGCCGGAAACTTAGACGTTGACGGCGCGACCGTAGGTGAGGCCCTCTCGCAACTTGCCGAGGGCGGGGTAGTCACCGTCAATGGGAATGCAATCCGACTGAAAGACAAACGAAAACTAGCTGCGCTGGCCGAACGAATGGGGGGTTGATAGATGTGTGGAATTATAGGTTACTGCGGGCCCAAACCTGCAGCTCCCATTCTGGTTGAAGGACTTAGGCGCTTAGAGTATCGCGGGTATGACTCTGCGGGGATCTGCGTAGCCGAGAACGGGCGGCTTGATCTTCACAAAAAGAAGGGTAAGCTGGCGGCGCTGAGCTCTGTGTTGCCGGAAAACGTGGCAGGCAACTACGGAATTGGGCACACTCGCTGGGCAACGCACGGCGAGGTTACCGACGTCAATGCACACCCCCACATCGACCGAGCTGGCAAAATAGCTATTGCACACAACGGCATTGTAGAAAATCACGAAAGCCTACGCGAGAAATTAACCGAAGATGGATATATCTTTCTCAGCGAGACCGATAGCGAGGTCATAGTGCACCTTCTTGACAGTCTGTACGAGGGAGACCTTGAGGCTGCCATTAAACAGGCCGTGCAACTCCTTACCGGAACCTACGGTATTGTTGCGGTCCATGCCGACGAACCCGACCGCGTTGTTGGTGCTCGCAACGGCTCGCCGCTGGTTCTGGGAATTGGTGATGATGAGATGTTTCTGGCTTCAGATGTAACTGCCATTGTTGCGCACACGAAACAGGTAGTGTACATAGAGGACCACGAGGTAGTTACAATTACCTCGGACAGTTACCATACCACCGACCTGACCGACCGACCTATAGATAAAAAAATTGAGTTCATTAGCTGGGAGCTGGCCGAAATTGAAAAGGACGGCTATACCCACTTCATGCAGAAAGAGATTCTTGAACAAGCGAGTTCTATAAAACGGGCAATGCAAGGGCGGCTAAGCCATGAATACGCTACTGGCCACCTTGGTGGATTGAACCTCAGCTCCAAAGAGCTACTGGAAGTTGAACGGGTTAAGATCATTGGTGCCGGAACCTCGTATTACGCGGCAATGGTGGCGGCGTACCTCATTGAGTCAATCGGCCGCATTCCCTGTGTCGCCGAGCTTGCCTCCGAGGTGAGGTATCGCAACCCGGTTGTGGAGCGAAACACGCTGTATTTTGCCGTATCACAGTCGGGAGAGACGGCGGACACGCTCTATGCCATGCGCGAGTTGCAGCGTAAGGGTGCGCGGGTACTTGGCATTTGTAACGCGGTTGGCGCCACCATTCCACGCGAGAGCGATGGAGGGGTGTACATTCACTCCGGCCCGGAAATTGCGGTGGCCTCCACCAAGGCATTTACCAGCCAGCTCACCGCCTTTTACATCTTCACCCTCATTATGGCGCGCATGCGACATATGTCCTTTGAAGAAGGTACCAAGTTTATTCGAGCACTGGAGAACGTCCCGGAGCAGGTTGACAGTATTCTTGCTCGGTCGGACAAACTGGCTGAACTCGCCGCCAAGTATGCACACTGCACCAACCTGTTGTTTCTTGGGCGTGGGCTGAACTATCCTGTCGCCCTTGAAGGTGCGCTAAAACTCAAGGAAGTTTCCTATATACATGCCGAGGGTTACAGCGCGGCCGAGATTAAACATGGGCCAATTGCACTCATAAATGAGCAAACTCCCAGCGTTTTTATTGTGACTAACGACTCACTGCGTGAGAAAGTAATTTCCAACATGAAGGAAGTGAAGGCGCGCCGAGGTCCGGTTATTGCACTTTGCGTGGAGGGTGACACCGAGGTTATGGATATTGCCGACGACCATTTTGCGGTTCCCTCGGCTCACGAATTAATGTACCCCTACCTGATGATGGTGCCGTTGCAAATGTTTGCATATTATACCGCAATAACTCTTGGCCGCGATGTAGACCAGCCGCGAAATCTTGCAAAAAGTGTCACGGTGGAGTAGGAACCGCGTACCAAAGGTAGGGCTGAGATCTGCTTTTTTCTACTCTGGAGTGACGACCGGAGTATCGGTCTCCTCCGGAATAATGTCATACAAGATTTTCTCTGACAGAATCCGTGGCCAGTCTGGCATTTCATCCGACTCCGAGGAGTCATACCGCGCCAAAAGGTCCTCGAACTTGCGTTCGGCAACGCTGTAGTCGCCGCGTTTGTAGTAAATGAAGGCAATCTCGTACTCGGCGGCCGGGCCGTAATGCAGGTCGTCCGGGTGACGTTCTAAAAAAACCTCGTAGTAAGTAAGGGCTGTCTCCCATCTGCGGGCGTCTGTAGCCTCCTGCCCTCGGCGGAAGAACTCCATGGGCGTAAGGTCTTCGGGGATCTCTTCCGGTGCCGGTGGCGTTTGACAGCCAATGAGTCCAAACAGGAGAATTGCGGCAATAGCAACGAACAACGGCTGTTTCATGGTGTACTCCCTTACAGAAACGGTAGCATGTGCCGGTTGTAAATATCAAGCCGGACTTGCCGAGAGTCGTTTAGACGGGTAGAATCCGCGCATGCTTGGAACAATTGTGAACACCGTTGCGATACTTGTTGGGTCTATCATTGGGCTTGTGTTTCATAAGCACATTCACGAAGGATTACGCGGAGTAGTCTTCACCGGTACCGGACTTGTGGCGCTGGTAATTGGTGTGGGTATGGCGCTTGAGTCTCAACGCATTCTGTATCTGGCACTGTCTTTGGTACTGGGCGGTATTGTGGGTGAGCGCGTGGGAATCGAAAACCGGATTTTAGGCTTTGGTGAGTTTCTGCGACGACGTTTCGCTTCGGACGCAGGTGAGGGGCAGTTTGCCGCCGGTTTTCTCACCTCCTCGGTTCTCTACTGCGTAGGCGCCATGGCAATAATTGGGGCGTTTCGGGCAGGTGTGGACGGCGATTACCAACTACTCTTCACTAAGTCGGTCATGGACGGATTTATGTCGATCTTATTGGCAGGGGCCATGGGCATTGGCGTTGCCTTCTCGGCACTGTCGGTTTTCCTTTACCAAGGAGCGTTGACATTGTTGTCGGTGCAGCTGCGCCCCTTGGTTAGTGAGCTTGTCTTGTCAGAACTTACCGGTGTCGGAGGTACGCTCGTGATTATGATTGGACTCAACTTGCTGGCTTTAAAGGAAATCAAAACTGCAAATTTTTTGCCTTCATTGGTCTTCGTTGTGCTCTTTGTTGCACTTGACCCCTTTCTGCCTATTGCATAGCCCCGTCCCGGCGTTGCCCTATCATACCAAAAAAGGCAGCCGCGTTTGCGACTGCCCCTGTTATTGCACGCATAAATTACGTTGTGAGTACAAAATTAGCTCCAACGAACCATCCCCGGCAGAAACTCATGAATAAGATCGTTGGATTTGGGGAGCACCCGCACTGCGTAACCTTGCTGGCCAGCTTCAGTTATGGAGGCCGCAATTTTGTAGCGATACACATCACCTTCTTTCTTGGCCATGTTCATCTCAATTCGCGAGGGGTTTTCAATCTCGCCCTGGGACCCAATCTTCCCGTAGTAGAGCTCCACCTTCACGTCTTCGGGCTTCAGTTTGCCTAGCTCAACAAGAGCCTCGGTTGTCAGCTTGTCACCTACGTTCAGCGCCGAGCCATGCTTGCGCTGTATCTCCTTGATGCGGGTATGTGGCCACTCCTTTTCAAGGCGGGCGGTTAGACCGGTTACGCGTTTTGCTGCTGCGTAGTCGTCGGCGGAGATGCGGTTATGGTTCTCAAGGGCTGGAATATAAAACTTCTCGGCATATTCGCGAAGCATGCGGATAGATGAAAACTGTGCACCAACTTCTTGCATCGAAGACTTCATCATCTTAATCCACTCGCGGGGCAAACCGTCGCGGCCACGATCATAGTAGGTCGGAACTATTTCCTGCTCAAGCAGGTTATACAGCGCCTTGCTTTCAATCTCGTCTTGTATCTCGGCGTCGTCGTACTCCTCTCCATTGCCAATTTTCCAACCAATGCCTGGGTTGTAGGCCTCCGCCCACCAGCCGTCGAGCACCGAGCAGTTCAGCACGCCGTTAATGGCGGCCTTCATCCCGCTGGTACCGCTTGCTTCAAGCGGGCGTCGTGGCGTATTGAGCCATACATCACTTCCCGAAACCAAGTATTTTGCCATGTTCATGTCGTAGTTCTCAAGAAACAGAATGCGGCTACGTACTTCCGGTCGGTTTGCAAAGTGAACAATATCCTTGATCATGTTCTTGCCGGGAATATCATGTGGATGAGCCTTACCGGCAAAAATGAGCTGAATAGGCCTCTCGGTATCGGACAGGAGCTTCATGAGCCGTTCCGGATCGCGAAAGAGAAGGTTTCCACGTTTATAGGTCGTAGCTAACCAGCCGTGATTTACGGCGTTCATGGGTGCGCCACAGTTCCTCGTCGGAGATTCGATCCATTCGTTTCCAGATGTCAAGGTGAGTCGGTTCATCGGCAAAGCGTGGTCCAAAGTAGCGGTCAAGTAGATCGGTTAAGTCGTGGGAAAGCCAGCTGCGCACATGTACACCATTGGTTATGCTGGTTATTGGGAGTTCGTGTTTCGGTAGCTCCGGCCAGACACCGGCCCACATGTCCCGGGATATATCACCGTGCAGCTGACTTACTCCGTTATTGTAGGCGGAAAGGCGCAGTGCCAGCACCGTCATGCAGAAATGCTCCAGCTGATCCTCGGGATTCTCGCGCCCAAGAGCCATAAAAGAGTCCCAGGTCATGCCGGTTCCTGCGGTCACACTCGGATAGTACTTCTCCATGACGTCAAGCGCAAATCTTTCGTTACCCGCTGGGACCGGTGTATGGGTAGTAAAGATATTTGTTGGCCAGACGGCCTGAATGGCTTCCTGCAGGCTGAGGCCCTCATTCACCATGTGCTCGCGAATGCGTTCAATGCCCAGAAAAGCCGAATGGCGTTCGTTCATGTGGGTTACGGCCGGATTAATTCCAACCGCACGGAGGGCGCGTATACCGCCGATTCCAAGGAGAATCTCCTGTCGAATGCGCGTGTCTTTGGTGCCTCCGTACAGCGTGGCGGTGATCTTGCGGTTTTCTTCGCTGTTCTCCTCAATATTGGTGTCAAGAAGATACAGTGAGTTACGCCCCACTCGCACAACCCAGACGCGTGCCGAGACAATGCTGTCTGCCATTTGCACCGTGATTTTTACGTCTTTGCCGTCCTTGTCCAGACAGCGTTCAACCGGCATGCTGTACCAGTCGTTTTCCGGATAGGACTCTTGCTGAAAGCCGTCGGCGTTGAGGTACTGTACGAAGTAACCTTGTCGGTAAAGTAAGCCAACACCCACCAGCGGCAGGCCTAGATCGGAGACCGTCTTCATGTGGTCGCCCGACAGCACGCCCAAGCCACCCGAGTAAATTGGTAGGCTTACATCCATACCGTACTCCATTGAAAAGTAGGCGATCGTATCTTTGATACTCCCCGTGTACCAGGCATCTCCATTACGATACTTGAGGAAGCGTTCATAGACCGAGTTAAGGGCGGCCATGAATGAGTCGTCGGTCGACTGCCGCTCAAAGGCCTCTTGCGAAACCATACCAAGCATACGCGCCGGGTTTTGTCGGCTGCGAACCCAGGCATCGTAGTCAAGTCGAATGAACAGCATGACGGCGTCATAGTTCCAAGACAACCATAGGTTGTGGGCCAACTCTTGAAGGGGTTTCAAGGGTTCAGGTATTTGTGGGTGAACCGTATACGATATTATGTTCATGCGTGCTCCTCGTGGATCTTAACTTGAAGTGATTCATTCATGACTATCGTGCGATATAACGATAGCGTTGCATGGCAATAACTGAACTTACTTCGGCGGTAGATTCAAGTGCGTTAATATTGTCGCGTGCGGCAAGCACATCCTGCTCTTTTGCGGTGTGAAGCACGACTACCACCGGCACCGGGGCGGTCGAGCCCCCATTGTCGGAATCGGTCGGTTCATCCTGATGCACCGATGCAATGCTAATTCCGTAGCGACCGAAGATGCCGGTGATGTCGGCAAGCGCTCCCGGGCTATCCGCCACCATGATTCGCAGGTAATAACGGCTCTCAAGCTCCGAGACCGGTATAACCGCTACCTCCTTCGCGCCGCCGCGCAGCGCCGGAGAGGAGCGGTAGACTGCGGGGATTGAACCTAATGCAAGAGAGATGATGTCTGCAACTACCGCCGAGCCGGTCGGCATGCCGCCAGCGCCACGTCCGTAGTACATGGTGTGACCGGTAGTGTTTCCATATACACTTACTGCGTTAAATGGGCCTGAGACCCAGGCCAAGGGATGTTCCTTGGCAATAAACGCCGGGCGGACGCGAAGCATGACACCGTTATCTCGACGGTCGGCAATGGCTAAGAGCTTTACCGAATAACCGAGGCGCGCAGCATACAAGACGTCTTTGAGGTCAAGACTGTCGATGCCGGACACCGGAATACTTGCAAACTCAATATTTACGCCAAATGCCAGTGAGGCCATGATGGCAATCTTGTGTGCCGAATCCACCCCGCTGACATCAAGAGTAGGGTCGGCCTCGGCAAGCCCTGCCTTTTGCGCTTGCGCTAGAGCTGTAGGGTAGTCGGCGCCGTTATGGATCATCTCGGTGAGAATGTAGTTGCAGGTACCGTTCACAATGCCGTATATGGCATCGATGTGATTAGCAGCAAGACCGTCATACAAGGCGCGGATGATGGGTATGCCGCCACCGCAGCTGGCTTCAAACCCAATACAGACACCGTTATCCGCTGCTAGTGCCAGTAGTTCGGCGCCGTGATGAGCAAGCAGCGCCTTGTTGGCGGTTACTACGTGTTTTCCGGCGCGTAACGCCTGTTCAATAATGGATTTAGCTGTGGTGAGTCCGCCAACCAGTTCCAGAACGACGTCTACATTCGGGTCGGCGCAAACTACTGCAAGATCGGAGGTGCGGGCACCTTCAGTTATTCCCAGTTCGTCTGCACGTGCATAACTGCGATCGACAATATGTAGCAACTGCAGCTCCACGCCGGAGCGTGCTGCAATTTTTGCGGTGTTATCTACTATAATTTTTGCGGTAGCACCGCCGACCGTACCACAGCCGACCAACGCTACACCAATGCTTTTTGTTGACATATACTATCCCCACGTCTGCGGAGCATACTACGCAGCGCCACAGGTGCTGTCAACCGTGGGGTGGCGGCGGCCGCGAACCAGCAGGGATGTCGGGTGGCAGCGGTGAACCAGCAGGGATGTCCGGGGCCAAACCAGCAGACTCAGTATCCAGCCCCCAACCCTTCGTTGACAGCACCGCTAAAAGCATCTACAAAAGTCATATGCGCTATGACCTGCTGTTGATAGATCTTGACGGAACACTTCTTGACTACAACGAGGGTGAACGCCATGCCCTGCGGCAGGTGTTTAACGAGCTGGCTCTCCCATTTGACGAGCAGCTTCACCCGCCTGTGTATCGGCAGATTAACAGTGAGCTGTGGAATCAGTACGAAGCCGGTCACATAGGGCGAGAGCACCTGCGATACACTCGCTTTAGGCGGTTCTTCGGCGAAATTGGTCTTTCTCCAGATCCCGATGAGTTTAGTCGGCGCTACCTTAGCGCGTTAGCCGCGACAGCATTTTTGGAAGTTGGGGCTCGTGAGCTACTTAGCACGTTGCATGGACATGTTTCGCTTGCTGTTGTGAGTAACGGCTTTGCTGCGGTACAGTATCCGCGGCTTGAGCACGCGCGGATTAAGGACTACTTTGACGCTGTCATTGTCTCGGACGAGGCTCAATGTCGCAAGCCTGAGCCAGCAATTTTTGATGCTGCGTTGCGCCATCCAGGGCTACGTTGCAAAACTGAGCCGGAGAGATCACGCTGCCTTATGGTGGGCGACGGAGTCTACTCAGATATGGCTGGCGCCTTTGCATATGGTATCGACAGCTGCTGGTATAATCCGGAGGGGCTCATATTTCCATTGGAACAACAACCCACCTATGAAATTTCACAGTTGAGCGAGGTGATACGTGTCTGTTGTGAATAACCCCGCATTCTCGGTAGCTCCGGTGATTCTGACGGCCGGTGAACCGACATTTGATATCTTTCCGGACTCAGGTGGAGCAGGAATTGGTCGCGAGCGGTTGTTGCGGGGCCTCTACGCTCCATTTCCAGTGATCAGGCATGCGTCGCACGCGCACAGGCATGCGTCGCACGAGCAATTAACGCTCGTGTGGGGTTTTTCTGCGGTGCGAGAAGCGGAGGCCGCCGGACTTGCAGCCGTGAGCTGCATTGAAGTTCCGAACGATATCGTCTCAGCGCTGGAAATTGCCTTGGAGTTTGAGCGGCGCCCCGGAGGCTACACCCCGGCCGAGCAGTACGCTATGTGGCGGCTGATGACGGGTTCCTCAGAGCCGGTTGCAAAGGATAGGCTTGCGCGTGTGGGCAGTCTGCTTGGGAGCAGTGGCCAAGCCTTTCAAGCCCTCATGCGCCGCTTTGATGCCCTACCGGATGCTGTGCGTGAGGCGGTGCTGGGTGAGACACTAGATATTAAGACTGCCGAACGTTGTCGCGACTTACCAGCTGCGTGCATTGCCGCGCTTTCGGGTCCGGACTACCGCGCGGCCGGTTTAAGCTTTAGTAGAACGCGACAGCTGCTGTCGCTGCTGCGCGAGATTTGGCTGCGCGACAACCTCTCTCCTGCTGCCTGTCGCACGCTGATGGACTCCGCCGTTGCCGATGCCGACCCGGTAGCCTACCTCAGACGCCAGCGCTATCCCGAGTTGGTGAATCTGGAGCAACGTTTTGCGAGTCTGCGTCGCGAGACTACCGCAGGTAGTGGTGTTGAGCTCACTGCACCACCGTACTTTGAGGGTGACAGCTTTGAGCTTCGATTTCAATTTTCTTCGCGGGCAGAACTCTCTCGCCGCCGCGTAGCTCTCCAGTATATTGAGGATCGTTTTGATGAGTTTCTTGAGCTCCTCTGATGCGCTGCGGTACCGCGAGTACTACAGCAGTTGTTTTGACCATTTTTATGCGGAGGAGTCCGTTGCCGAGCATCCGGCCTTGCTGCGCGCACGTGAGGTCGCACCGGATATCCCTTTTAAGATTATCCGCTCCCGTGAAGAAGTCCCGACCGAACATCGAAGCGCGCGTACGCTGTTGGCCGTCACCGGCCGCGGCAATGCTGTTGGAAGATGCCCCGGGACGCGGGGCCATATTTGTTGTAACTATCTAACGGTCGATCTCTACACCGGCTGCAACCTTGGCTGTAGTTACTGCATCATGCAGAGTTACCTCAACTTCTCACCCATTACGGTGCGAATCGACACACAGGACAGTGTGGCGCGCCTAGCGCAGATTGCCCGGCTCAATACAGGACGAGTTGTTCGCGCCGGTACTGGCGAGACCGGGGACTCGCTCTGGCTTGATCCGCTTTTCAATATTTCGGCCGATATTCTTGATGGCATTCGAGCGCATCCCAACCTGATTCTGGAGCTGAAGACCAAGACCGATTTTGTCGATCATTTACTTGGAAGGGTTGACCCTGCGCAGGTTGTTTTTGGGTTTTCACTCAATCCGGGGCAGTTCGCGGAGGTGGAAGAGCCAGCAGCGGTGCCTCCCGCCTTGCGGCTGGCTGCCGCTGAACGTGCCGTGCAGGCGGGCTATAGGGTGGCATTTCACTTTGACCCGCTAGTGCGGAGCGAGGCGACAGCGGGTGCCTATGAACACCTGTGCAGTGAGGTTGGACGATTCCCTGCCTCACACGTTGCCTGGATCAGTATGGGCACAATTCGCTATCCCAAAGAGCTGCGCGACGCTCTGCCGGACAGACCCTATATGCTTGATGAGTTTGTGCCAGCCCGTGACGGGAAGTACCGGTATCTACAACGTGAGCGTGTTGCTATCTATCGGGCCATGCTCACGCAGTTGCGCGCTGGCACCTCTGCACCTGTCTACCTGTGTATGGAGAGTGCCGTAGTATGGCGGAGGGTTTTCGGAAGCGAAGCTCGGCAGCTTCCGGAGCTCAGCAGTCTTTTTGATCCGGTAGAACTGCCACGTGTCGGTGAGGCGCAGTAAGGCGCGAATTTCGACAGCAGGGAACTGGCAGACAACATCTGAGGAGGTGGCGGGAATGTCTCACACACTACGTGCGGCTACACGAGTCTCATGGTGCCAATTTCCTATGCAATTCCTTCTCAATTTTTTAGCTGTAGTTGTATTGGCTGGCGTTTTTGTAGGGCCGGTAGTAGGGCAGCATGCCGTAGAAAAAGGATCTCAAGCGGTTCTTGGGCACCTTGTTGAATGGCCTGGCGAGGCCCCTTCTTTAACTCGTCGTGGTGCCCTACTGATAAATGAACCGGTCTCCGGCGACGAGATACAGCCGTACGACCTCATTGAGACCCCGGCGTCCTCGGCGCTTTTTTTCGTGGTGTACGATACAGACACGCCGCTTGCAACTCCGCTGCGCGTGGACCTGGGGCCTGCCTCGGCTGTCCTTGTGCTGGACGACGGCCACATTGTTCTTCTTGAAGGGCGCGTGCGATTGCGCGATATGCAGCGCGGCCGCGTGCTCACATATCGCAACCTCGAAGTGGTTCCGGCAGCCAATGCCGATATCGACATAATTGCGACCATAGACGATAGCGTGCTGGTTTCGGCACGGGTTGGTCGAGCTGAGCTTGGCGTTTCGGATCCGGCAGTTCCGGTGCAGCGGGTTTTTGTCTCGCCCGGAGTCGGCGCGTTGTTCTATCCTGGCGCCGGAGTACGCAACATACAGATTGAGCCAGGTGCCGACACCGATGTTATGCGTCTCTACTCCGAGCTTGCCGAGGCCGCGGCACCCGAGGCAGCGGCGTCAACCTCAACGAACCGTTTCAACGAAGCTGTTGCCGAATACGAGCAAGATCGCGAGCAGTTTCTTGGGGCCTATGAAGCTGTGTTTCGTGACCATGCCCTAATTCAGGATCTGCGACGTATCGACAGAGCGGGAGTCGACGGTGTGCCGCTGGGGTTTACTGAGATTTTTCCGGACGGGTCGGGGAGAAGCTTGCGGGATATAAGCGAAGACCCGACGGCAACCGCTACCCCCGATATCCCCGCTACCACTGCTACCGATGGCCTGGTTCAAGCTGGTGACGCGTTGTTTCAGGCGGCGTTGGACTTCGACCGATCTATGCGCCGAGTTTCACGGTTTGTAGGAAGCCACTCGGACGGAAGCGTGAGGGACTTAGAAAGCCTGCTCGGCAATAGAGCAGGACCGGACCGCGAGCGCCTTGCGGCTGCCTATTACGCCGCCCGGCTGCTTATGCCCACCAGAGTAGGGCCGTAGTCGTCTCTAAAAATGCAGCAGCATCTAAAACACAGCACTAAAAACAGCAGCTAAAACAAGGTAGGTTCGGCTGGCTTCTTTGTTTCCGTTTTGATGCGTCGTAGGTAATCCTTTTCTTCTTGCTCGACGTCGGTTACAAGCGTTCCGGTAATGCGTTTGAGAAGCACCTTGAAGGTTTGTGGAAAGAGCAGCACTTTTCGCGCGACCGTTCCGCCGACATCCGAGCTCTCTACCGTTATTTTTTCGGTTTCAAGATAGTTAAAGGCAAAGTTAATATTGTTCTGCGGAACAGAGGCTTCGTTTGAGGAGCCTCCTCTCAAAACGTGCGCTCCACCAAATACCTTGCACCGAAGCTGCTCACGGCGCGCACCAAGCTTGAGCATCTCGTTGATTGCTAACTCCATGGCGTACATCCCATACTTGCCACCCTCGGTGTTGAAGTAACCATCTTCACGCTGTGTTCCAGGTAACATGAAATGATTCATAGCGCCGATTCTTCGCACCGGGTCGTAAAACACCACGGCAATACAACTGCCAAGAACCGTGCTAATAATGAGGTCAGCTCCACTGGCGTAGAACTCCCCCGGATGCAGAATCATGCACTGACGTTGAAACCGACTGTTGTAAATCTCGTGCACCTTGTACAACTCCTAGAACAGCGTGAACTCGCCTGACTCGGTGCCTGCCTCGACATCAAAACCGCCTAACTCACCAGCGACTTGCTTATGCGTAAATATCGTAAATCGTTCAATAATTGACCTGAGTCGCTGACTCCCAAGTTTCCATTCGCTCAGGCCGCGATTTTCGAGGATAGGCGCCATCTGGGCTGCTGCCTTCTCACCGACCTCCCGCAGCTGATTCCGCACGGAGTTGATCTCACCGGCAAGTTCTTCAAGCTCTCCCAACTGCCCAACCGCTGCCTGGAACTCTTCAAAGAAGCTCTCTGTGAAAAGCGAGAATCCGGAAATTGAAGCTTCTATGTGCGTTTTTGCTTCGTTGAGGCGCTGGTAACTCGTGCGGATATCACTCTGAAAGCTCCGAACAAAAGGCTCTTCGGCGGTCGAAAGATCCTGAAAACGGTGGATAATTGAGCCGGTTTGTTTAATGAACTGTTTCGTGAAGCTGAGCGAGATCACCACATGATCTATAGATTGTTTAATGAGATCCTGTACCTGAATTTCCTGCATAATGAATGCCAGCGGTGCTTTGACCTCTTCCGAACGGCTGCGAATTGAGCTGAGTGCAGAGACGGTGTTAGTGACGCCCTCACTAAAGCGTTCAAAACTTTCGTGAAGCCGTTTGCGGAACTCACCAAAAAGCTCCTCGTGAAACGTTCCCGCCTCACTAAGTGCGGCGCGAAAGGTGGTGAAGGTCTGGAGTAAGCTCTCCCCATGTTTCGTGACCTCTTCAGTGCGCTGAATTGTAAGCATAGAGATGTGTTTGAGCTCATCGGTAATGTGCGAAAAGGCGCGACCGGCCGTACCTGACTTAAGGGCGACAGTCATGGCGTTGAGGGAAACAAGCTCCATCTCAATTGAGTCTTCCCGTATTGCTTCTATTCGTGTTTCCAACTGGGTGAGCTTCTGTATGTTGGCGTCAAGCTCGTGGAACAGCTCGCTGTCGGCGGCATGCATACTCTGAAATCTATCACCGGCAACGGCTATGTCATTCCGGGTGTCGGAGAGAATCTCTTCAATAGTCTCAGTCTTCTTTGCAGTTAGTGCTGAGTATTGGGCCTCGCCCGATATTCCTGCTACAAGACTCGCGGAGTTATCAAGACTTCTCCGCATTTCACTCATCAGACTCGGAAAGGTGCGTCCGATGTCTAGAAATATGGCTTCACTTCGGTTCACAACATGACTTAATGATGCCAGCAGGCATTCACGCAGCGCAAGATGAGGTGTAGTCATGCCGGAAGTATAGCCGTCATTTCTGCGGCTCGCAACATAGGAATCTTGCCTTGCGCTTACTTAGATTAACTGCAACACATTAGAGTATCGTCAATACATACGGGGATGATGTGCTAAAAATGGCCCGCCTCACGGCGGGCCATCCAATAAAGTCGCTCATATTTCGAAATCAAGTTCGTAGCGCTACTTCTTTACTCCGGCCTGGACTGAGAGGGCAACCTCGGTCTCTGTGTCAAAGAAAATCATTTTACTGAGATCCGCAACGAGTTTTGCTTTGTCACCAACGGCAACCTTGATGTCCGGTGGAATACGAGCAACAAGCTGGTTTGATCCGGTATTCACGAAGATATGAATCTCGGCGCCGAGAGGCTCAATTACCTCAATGGATGAGTCGATAAAGGTTCCCTCAGCGGCGTCCATGTCGTAGTGCAGATCTTCGGGGCGAACTCCCAAGATGAGCTGCTTGCCTGCATAACTGCTTACAACATCTTTCTGAGCTCCGCTCACCTCGAGCTTGAAGTTGCCCTCATCTGCATACAGCTTACCGCCTTCTTCTTTCATGGTGACAGCAAAGAAGTTCATGGGCGGAGAACCGATAAAGCCCGCTACGAATCTATTAACGGGGAGGTTGTAGAGTGTCAGCGGGTCACCAATCTGGTTAATGATGCCGTCCTTCATGACAACAATCCGGTCGCCCATCGTCATGGCTTCAACCTGGTCATGGGTAACGTACACCATGGTGGCATCAAGGCGATGGTGCAGCGAAGAGATCTCGGCGCGCATCTGTACGCGTAGTTTGGCGTCGAGGTTTGACAAGGGTTCATCAAAAAGAAAAACCTTAGGATGGCGAACAATAGCACGTCCGACCGCAACACGTTGCCGTTGTCCACCGGAGAGGGCCTTCGGCTTGCGGGCAAGAAGCTCCTCAATGTCCAGGATTTGAGCTGCACCGTCTACACGTTTCTGAATTTCATCTTTGCTGAACTTGCGGATCTTCAGGCCAAACGCCATGTTGTCATACACCGTCATGTGTGGGTACAAGGCGTAGTTTTGAAATACCATGGCGATATCGCGGTCTTTTGGCGGTACATCGTTAACTAAACGTCCGTCAATGTACAACTCACCAAGTGAAATATCCTCCAGGCCTGCAATCATGCGAAGCGTGGTTGACTTACCACAACCTGAGGGGCCGACAAGTACGATAAATTCCTTGTCCTCAATGGTGAAATCTACTTCATTTACCGCGGTGACATTTCCTTCGAATATTTTGGAAATCTTCTTGAGCTGGATCGTAGCCATAGGAACCTCCGAAAAGAGTTTATTTTAGGCTTACAAGTTTATGTCCGAAATGCCGAGCTGTCAACGTAGAGCATGACATAAAAAACGCTTTACACTACCATTTCCTCTAGTGCCTAGTCTCCTCTGCGGAGTAACCACGTTTGCAAGCGCGACTCCAGCGGGACGGGGGTGTTTATTCCGGTGGCGTAATCATGAAAATAGGGAAGTATCACGGCCGTGCGTAAATCGGGCCAGTAACTTGGCAAGCGTCCCGGGAACTCTAAATGTTTAGCCGGAGGGATTCGGCCGGATAAATACGAGTAGTAACGCGGAAAAATCTCTTCATTCACGGCAATTCGTGAGGAGAAACCGCCAGCAATTCCGAAACTCCGCACGCGCTTCTTCAGTGAGTCTACAATCATCCGTTCCTGATTGACAGGATCAAGCAACCAGGCAGCTAAGGTTTCAGCTCCGGCGGCATTGCCAGCACGCGGTATACCTATGTGGATAATCTCTTCCAGCACGGGCAGCTTGCCTTCACGAACAGGCCAGCGAAACTCCAAATTAGATCGAAAGGCCGTCGGTTGCAGGGCAAAACCAGATGCTGTGTTGTAGGCAAAGAGTATTCGTTCACGGATCAGAAGCTGCTGTTTCGGGTCGTTAAGATAGCGGCGTACAAACCTGTGCTCGGTGTCTCTACCGCCGTTTGTTTCCTGTACCCACGAAGCCAGTTGCTCACCAATTTGAGATGGCAAATCTTGATTCCAATCAAAGCTCTCCACGCCGGAGTGACGAAACTCTAAGCCGTGAAGGCGTGCGAAAAGGTACAGAAATTCATGGTCCCATCGCGGAGAGAACCCGATATGCGTTGGTCGTTCACCTGATTGGCGGTTAAACTGCTCGCCTCGGTCCCGAATTTCCTCTAATTCAATGTAGATATCGTTGCTATCATCGTGGCCGTCGGGTGCCGGAGGTTGCTTGAAGCTGATGAGTGGAAGGTCAAAAGAGAGCGGCACAAAAAGAAGTTTCCCATCGACCTCGCCAGTCTTTAAAAGATCTGGGTAAAACTCGCCCGCGCCACCAACTGAATCTATGACTGAGTCAAGCGGGCGAAAACGGTCGGAGCTCCGTATATCGGTGGGCAACAGAGAAATGACTATATCCGGCTCGCGTGTAGTTGTGCGCAGAAGACGGAGCGGATCCTCGTGATACTCCAGCTCCGCAAAATACTCACTCTGGTCCGCGTTGAAAAGCTCGAGATAGGTGGCCAGCTCCGGCGTGTCGGTCCACACCACAACCGACTGCGACTCGCGAGCTGAGCATCCGGCACCAAGTATAATCAGCAGTGCGGCAAGAACTGGTCGGACGAAGTTACGACCCTGTTGCACTGAGTTCTTCGGCTGCATGGAAAATGGCTGTATAGAGCTCCGACAACTGGTCAAGATCGACGCTTGAATATGCTACCCGCAGGTATTCCCCCGCAATTGAAATAGTGCCGATTCCCTGCTCGAGGAGGGACAAGCGCAGTTGCTCCGCATCTAATTCTCTACAACGAAAACTCATGAAATAACCGGAATTAAAGGGAAGCGGCTCGAGGCACGGCGGCGGCGGATTTTCTCGAAACACCTCGCGAATTCTGAGATAGCGCTGCTTAAGCTCCAGAAAGAAACCTTGTTTTTCGCCAGCGTAATCTGGAGAGTTGAAGAGATGTATAAGCAAATGCTGACCGACACTGCTGGAGTTCGATATAGCCGACCGAAGTCCCCCGGAGAGTTTTTTCAGAAGTGCATCGTACTGCTGTGCCGTTTGACCGGCGGAACCAAACGTGAGAAAGCCGACACGAAAACCCCAGACAAAGTCCTCTTTAGTGGAACCATCAAGCTTGATAGTTAGGATGCGCTCATGAGCCTGGGACAACGGCGCAAAGAGCGACTCTGTGTAGGTGCCTTCTTCATAGAACAGTCCGAAGTAGGCATCGTCGCATAAGACTAAAACGTCGATGCCTTTGTCGGCCTGCTCAACAAGAATGTTCGTAATTTCCCGAGCCTCGTGCACGGTAGGAGAGTAGCCCGTCGGATTGTTCGGAAAGTTTAACAGTACACGAAGTTGGCCATGTGCGGCCTCCTCGTTAAGTACATTCCGAAAAGCCTCAAGATTAAAGCCACCATCGTCCGAAAAAAACTGGAAGCTTCGAATTTTTGAGAGCCTACGTTCCTCGAAGATCAAGCGATAGTTTCCCCAGAACATGTCAGGAATGATAATGGTGTCGCCTTCGTCGCAGAACATGTCAGCCGCTTGCGCGACCCCGGCCGTAAGGCCAGGAGTAACTGCCGGTAGGGAGATTGCTTCGGGATTGAGCGAGGGATTCTTGGCTTTCATAGCCTTGAGCCACAACTTGCGTAACTCAGGCACGCCAGCCGTCGGAGCGTACGCGACCGTTTCGCGAGGAGTCAACCCCGGCAGCTGTGCGCTGAGGGAAGGGAGCTCCATTGGTTCGCCGCTATGTACCGCCATTCCGACCGTGGCATTAAATCTGTGTGCTCGGGCACCGGCTTCTGCGCTTTGCGCCACAATTCCTTTGGGAAAGTACAAACGACGACCAAAGTCAGAGAGCATTCGACCCGCAATGCTACCGTCAAGTACCTGATTCAGTTCCAGTGCAAGTGTATTCATGGCTATGACTATAATCTACGCAGCTCACTCATTTCAAGCGGGCTGCTTGCGGAGCCAATGCTTCTTCGGCGGCTTGTATAAGATTCTTTGGGGCGTGTATTTCCCGGTTATAACTTGCTACTCCCACAACTACATCGAGCTCGGCGCGTTTCATTGCGGTTGCCAACTCGGCATCTTTACTCACGCGGTTTCTAATACGGTTTTGAGGAATAGTCATGTCGTCGGCTCCTGTACGGCCAAGGACTACCCAGACGGCATCGGATGAAAACTGACCCGCGATATCCTTTTGGCGAATATTTTGCGCTACAATGCTAAGAGCTTGCTCGACGATTTCGGGGTGATGGTGGCTGCCGTTCGGCGCGGCGGGGGATATGGAGC
>JAIVHN010000120.1 GCA_020201015.1 Spirochaeta sp.
AAAACCCCCCGCCTGCAGCACAGGATCTCTGAGAATGCGTTCCCCCTCCGCAAGGGAGGCTCGCCGCAGTCGCTCGGCAGCTACGTGTACGTATACGTTTGTCACCTCGGCCGGCATGTCCGATCCCTCAACTCTGTTCAGCGCATCTGGACTATCGGCGAGAAGCGGGTCAGGTGTAAGCAGGACTTTCACTATGCACAAGGCCAAAATGACCGTCCGCCGGACGGGAGCGCGGTAACAACTCATATCATTTACTCTATCGGCATAACTTCATCTTACTTGCAAATTCCCTCAGAGACCGGAGTTTACTTGTATTGACCGCAGAAAATATGGGATGTAGTATGCGAACGACAATCAGCGTGCATATTTTTCGGTAGTATTAAAGTATGGAGCACGTCTCCCAATTCGCACGCAAGGATATTCCATGGCAAAGAAAGAAACACAGGTGTTCGCAAAGAACAGTGAACTCGCAACAGAAAAGGCACGTGCTATCGAGGCTGCCCGTCTCCAGATTGAGAAGCAGTTCGGAAAGGGCTCACTCATGAAAATGGGTGACGGCACAGACATCAAGGGTATTGAGGTTATTCCTTCCGGTTCTATTCTCCTTGATGAAGCACTCGGTTTAGGGGGCTATCCAAAAGGAAGAATCATTGAGGTTTACGGCCCTGAGTCATCAGGTAAGACCACATTGGCCCTTCATGCTGTGGCCGAGGCTCAGAAGATGGGTGGAATTGCAGCATTTATCGACGCCGAGCATGCCCTTGACCCATCATACGCCAGCAAACTTGGCGTTAATATCGACGAACTGTGGGTATCGCAACCGGATACGGGCGAACAGGCACTTGAAATCGCGGAGTCGTTAGTACGGTCCGGCGCGGTAGACGTAATTGTGGTTGACTCGGTCGCCGCCCTCACACCCCGTGCAGAAATTGAAGGGGAGATGGGTGACTCCCACATGGGGCTGCAGGCACGGCTCATGAGCCAGGCTCTACGCAAACTCACCGGTACCATCTCAAAATCCGGCACCTGTCTCATGTTTATTAACCAGATTCGCATGAAAATAGGGGTGATGTTCGGCAATCCTGAGACGACTACCGGCGGTAAAGCGCTTAAGTTTTACTCCTCGGTTCGTCTTGAAGTTCGACGTATCGAAACAATTAGCAAAGGAACCGACGATGCCATTGGAAATCGTGTTCGAGTAAAGATAGCTAAGAATAAGGTTGCACCACCGTTCCGCAAGTGCGAACTGGAGATCATGTTTGGAATAGGTATCTCGGCAGCAGGTAGTCTCTTAGATGCGGCTCTGAAGTACGAGCTTATTCAAAAAAGCGGTAGCTGGTACTCTTTTGGCGAAGAGCGCATCGGACAGGGTCGCGAAAACGCCAAACAGTTCCTTGAGGAACATAGCGATATCGCGCAAAAGCTTGAGAGCGAGTTGCGTGAAAAAATGTTCCCAAAACCCGAGCCCCGAGTTGCACAAGAGTCTGTGGAAGAGAACGACGGATCCGAGAAAGCTACTCCTAAAACAAAGGCACCTAGTTCCGCCGCAGCCAAGAGCTCGGCTGCAAAAAAAGGCAGTTCGGAAACTATGCCTGCCGAGGATAGTGCTGTAAGTAGTAGGGCAAGTGATGAAAATTCAGGCGAAGACGAGTTGTTTTGATAGAAAATGCCGGTGAGCACGGCCACACTCAGCCCGGAAACGCCAGCGATTACGCCGCCAATCGTGTGTTTCTCAGTCTCGGCTCAAATGTAGGAGACCGCCTCATGTACCTGCGTGAGGCGAGTCACCGTCTTGGAGCCCACTTAACCCGGCTCCAAGCCTCGTCGGTTTACGAGACCGCACCAATGTATCTTTCAAACCAGCCTGCATTCCTGAACGCAGTACTAGAAGGCTACTTCGTCGGTAGCCCGCACGACCTGCTTGCAATCAGTAACACAATTGAAGCACAGCTTGGCCGTGACCGGCAACTGGAAGTGCCGAAAGGCCCACGCAGTTTAGACATCGACCTACTTCTCTTCGGAGACCTGGTACTGCAGAGTATAGATTTAGAAATTCCACATCCCGGCCTCCTTGAGCGAGCATTTGTACTGCAGCCACTCCTGGAAATTGCTCCGAAGCTCAAACATCCGCAGCACAAGGTCCCCATTGCCGAGTTAGTTCAGATTGATCTTGCCAAGGGTATTTACCGACAGGAGCAGATTCTCGTATAATAAGGGTTCGGCAACGTAAGCACACCGGACTACTATGGAAGAAGTTACAACAAACCAGTCACCCGAAACAGCCGAACACGATCAGAGCGGAGCTCGTTTCCGTTTAGAAGAGTTCGAAGGGCCGCTTGACCTGCTGCTTTTTCTCATTAAGCGTAACGAAGTCAATATTTACGACATACCTATCTCGCAAATCACGGAGCAATATCTGCAGTATATTGCCTATTCGGTAAAGGTGGACCTTGAGAACATCACCGAGTTCTATCTACTGGCAAGCACCTTGCTCTATATCAAGAGCCGCATGCTCTTGCCACATGAAATTGCTCTAGATGACGAGTTTGACGACCCTCGACGTGATTTGGTCGACCAACTCATAGAGTATCAAAAGTACAAGAAACTAACCGACCTCATACAGGTAAAAGAGAACGAGACCGAGTGGATGTTGGAGCGCAAAAAAAAACAAATTGCATTACCTTTTCCCGACAGTGATGATCTCTGGGCTGAGCTCGAAGTCTGGGATCTCCTCAAAACTTTTAGCACTCTTTTGTCGGGGCTCAGTAGCGAGCGCATTATCGACCTCTATGAAGAGGTCACTATCAACGAGAAAATAACACTTATCGACGAACTTCTCGAGAACAGAGGCGAGTTCGCATTTACTGACCTGCTATCGAACACGAATTCGGTCATGGAAGTCGTGTGTACATTCTTGGCAATTTTGGAGTCGGTGAAGGTGAAGAGAGTGAAAATCTATCAAAATCGTCTGTTTGGCGATATACGAATCCGGAGGCCTGCCGATGCCGCTTGACGACGAAGCAGCCTTGATAGAAGCCGTACTCTTTCTGGAGAACGAGCCCGTAGAACCGGCCGCGCTCAGCAAGATAACCAAACTTGGTTCTGAGGTTGTAACTCAAGCCCTCGCATATCTTGCTGAAAAGTACGAAGAACCTCATCATGGGCTCGAACTGGTACACATTGCAGACGGGTACCACCTTCAGCCCAAAGAACATCTGTTGGAAGCACTCCGAGATCGCTACGGTAAGAAAAATGACAGCCGCTTATCACGTGCAGCACTCGAAACACTGTCGATTGTTGCCTATTCACAACCAATTACGCGGGTTGAAATCGAAAACCTGCGTGGTGTCAATGCCGACGGAATGATTCGTCTGCTTCTCAGCCGTGACCTCATCAAAGAGGTCGGCCGCAAAGAAACACCAGGAAAGCCGGTGCAGTACGGCACCACCAAGCAGTTTCTTAAGCTGTTTCGTCTATCAAGTATTTCCGAACTTCCGAAACTTGATGAACTTGAGGAAGAGCGATTCCGATCAGCAGAGGAAGGG
>JAIVHN010000121.1 GCA_020201015.1 Spirochaeta sp.
GTACTGAAATACTGTGACCGCCGACATGAGGAGAGAGAGTAATGGCCCATAAGAAAGGTGGAGGAAGCTCCAAGAACGGTCGTGATTCCGAGTCAAAACGACTTGGTGTAAAGCATTATGGTGGTGAACTTGTTACTGCCGGTTCCATTATTGTGCGACAGCGCGGTACAAAATTCCACCCTGGGGCCTTTGTTGGCCGTGGTAAAGACGACACCCTTTTTGCCAAAAGTCATGGCAGCGTTGTGTTCTCTAACCGCAAGGGGAAGAAGATCATTTCTATTGAACCGGTTGTTGAAACCGGTCAATAGGAACTGTGTAGGAACGTAATTGTTTCACATTCGTGTAGGACACGATGAAGCGAGGAACCTTGAATCGCTTCGTTGATCAGACAGATATAGAAGTAGTATCCGGAGACGGCGGCCCTGGTTGCGTCTCGTTCTTGCGTGAACGGTATAGGCCGCGTGGCGGTCCTGACGGCGGTGACGGTGGACGGGGTGGCGACGCGGTTTTTGTTGTGCGCAGTAATTTGAAAACACTTTCACACCTCACTATGCAGCGACGGTATGCAGCAGAGAATGGCCGCCCCGGAGAAGGCAAGAACCGCCATGGGCGTGATGGGGCCTCGGTAGAAATCCTGGTTCCGCCCGGGACACTCCTTAAAGATTCCGAAACGGGAGAACTTTTGGCGGATCTCACGCTCGAGGGTTCGCGATTCGTATTGTTGAGCGGCGGCAGAGGTGGGAAAGGTAATACCCACTTCAAGTCTTCCACCCACCAGACGCCACGATTTGCACAACCTGGGGAGCCGGGAGAGACGCGGGTTATACGTGTTGAGCTGTCGCTGATTGCGGATATCGGTTTTGTGGGAATCCCCAATGCGGGTAAGTCTAGCCTTCTCGCCGCGCTAACTCGTGCGCGGCCACGTATCGGAAATTATCCGTTTACCACGACTACACCGAATCTTGGTGTCGTTGAGTACGACGACAAACAGCTTGTTCTGGCCGATATTCCAGGTCTTATTGAGGGTGCATCTCACGGTGCCGGACTGGGGACTGTTTTTCTTCGCCATGTGTCGCGGAGCGCAGCACTGGCGTTCATCCTTGACTTGGAACGGGAGGACACCGCCAAACAGTTTGTTCTTCTCCAGCGTGAGCTAAGCAGTGCGTACCCTGAGCTTGCTTCACGAGCTCGAGTCGTTGTGGCTAACAAAATCGATCTAGATCCGGATGGAAAGTCACTGGCGGCCTTACGGGTAGCGTTGCCGGGTGAGTGGGTGTGTGGCGTCTCGGCGGCTACACGTCATGGAATTCCCGAGTTGGTTCGTGCCTTCTTACAACTGGTTAGTTCAG
This sequence comes from Spirochaeta sp., assembly GCA_020201015.1. GTDB lineage: Bacteria > Spirochaetota > Spirochaetia > DSM-27196 > SLAA01 > SLAA01. Next base: position 1,350 of record JAIVHN010000121.1, read on the forward strand.
AGGCACAGGGAGAGACGAACTAGATGCCGTCTGGAATAGCCATCTTTGGTGGTAGTTTTGACCCGGTCCATATAGGGCATCTCTTCATTGTTGAGGAAGCCCGGGACGTTTTAGACATAGAACAGGTGTTTTTTGTCCCTGCGTACCAGCCGCCTCACAAAAATGAGGCCCCACAAGCGTCCGCGGAGGCTCGGCTAGCTATGCTTGAACTTGCGCTTCAAGGCCGTCCGGGTTGCTCGGTGTTGGACTGGGAAATATATCGCGGCGGTGTATCGTACACTATCGAAACAGTTGAGCGAGCGCTGAATGAGTTCCCGCGCGCTGCTAAACCTAAGCTGATCATCGGAGATGATTTATGTGCCGACTTTGGTAGCTGGGAGCAGGCCGAGCGATTGCTTGATTTGGTAGAGCTCGTGATTGTTACCCGTGGCGGCTCGGTTGAGTCGGATACCATAAAAGAGTATCATCTTATTGATAACTCTCCGCTTCCTGTATCCTCGTCGGATATTCGTCGCCGCATTGCCGAGGGGCGCAGCTACCGTGATTTAGTACCTCAGGCAGTGTACAATTATATAGAAGAGAACGGACTGTACCGCAGTTTGTGAGCTCTACACGCAAGACTGTGTGAGCTCTACACGCAAGACCGGGAGATTACATGGGCGCACAGGGCGAGCGACAACTAGACGCAGGGGTTGTTTTTGTTTTTCTTATTGTGCTGGTAGTGGCAGTTGCGTCCCTGATCCTGTACTTCCAGGTGCAGACCGACGAAATTAGTTCACGAGTGGAAAACAATCAGGACCTCGGTTTCCTTTTTGTCATCACCGAGGATGAGCAACCTGTGCTTACTCAGGCCTTCCTCTACTCTCCGAGCACCGGGCGGGGAAGTCTTATAGATGTACCCGGTGATACAGGAACAATTCTAAGTGGTCTTGACCGTGTTGACCGTATTGACTCGGCCTTCACTGCAGGGGATATCGATGCCTATCGCAGGCAAGTGAGCTCAATGCTGGGAACGGAGTTACCCTATTATATTCTTATGGACGGGGAAGGGTTCGAGCGCGTGGTTGATTTGGCTGAGGGTTTGCCGCTTTTCATTGCGGCCACTGTAAGCGATGATGACTCGGGAGGTCCTGCTTTGTTTCCTAGCGGGAATGTAGTTCTTGATGGCCGTAAGGCGCGAGACTACGTGCAGTTTACGGAACTGGGTGAACGGGATGTTGAGCGAGTAGCTCGTCGCCAGAGTTTCGTGGGTCGTGCAATTTCCATGATCGGAAGCCTTACCACTGTGATTGACAATGATGAGGTTGCAAATATGTTTGTCGGTGCAGTTGAAACTAATTTGGATCAACGAGCTGTACGCTCCTTGGTAGATGTGTTTGCGGATTTTAAACCCGAACAAGTTGTCACTCGTCGGGTGCAAGGCACTGTGCGTAGCGTCGAAGTTAACGGGGTGGAGCAAGAGTTGCTCTTTCCACACTTTGAAGGACAATGGTTACGTGAAACGGTAAGGCAGGTGAGAGCCTCTTTGTCGTCGGAACAACAGCTGCCGGGTTCGGGTGCGGTGATCGCGCTCGAGATTCTTAACGGTACCGGAGAAACGGGCCTTGCTCGCCGAACACAGAAGTTGTTTGAGTCACATGGTTTCGACGTACGTACTATTGGGAACGCGGAAACATCGGATGTAGAGAACACCTTGGTCATTAGTCGTGGCACCGAGCGGATGCACGCAGAGCGAACAGCCGAAATCATTCGTGCTGAGCGTGTCCTTACCCAAGTGAGGGGGGGCGAAGGACCAATTGTGGATGTGACAGTACTCTTAGGAAAGGACTTTGACGGACGATATGTCAGACAGTAATAATTTTCGTGAGCATGCATACGCTATTGCTCAGCTTTTGGATGAACAAGGTGGGGAAAACACGTGTGCTTTAGATCTCGCACCAAACTGCGGTTTCACCGACTATTTTGTTATCACAACAGCAGACAGCTCAGGCCGTCTGCGAGGACTGGCCAGAAGACTTAGGGATTATCTCTCAGAGTTTGGCCTGGAACCAAGTCAAAGGCACAAGCGTCTTGAAGAATCAGGTTGGACTCTGTTTGATTGTGGACCCATTGTCATACATCTCATGAGCCATGAAATGCGTTCATTCTACGACTTGGAGCGGTTGTGGTTTGAGGCGCGCGTCCTGTATCA
>JAIVHN010000188.1:0-13113 GCA_020201015.1 Spirochaeta sp.
AAACATCCCCTTCTCCAAGACCAAGTCCATAAGGTATTCCGCCAAGGACTCGAGTCATGAGGGCAAACGCAATAAAGAAAGATGCTGGGATTTGCCACGGCGCGGTCCCCGAAGCAAGAAGGTAGACACTTCCAAGCAATAGCAGTACGGCCGACACCTCACCAATTGCACCAAGCGTATTACCAAAAAATAAGTCCAAATACCCGTGGGGAAGCTCTACTCCAATTCTAGAGAACAGCTGCTGATTCACGAAATCGGTTAGGCCTATATCGAAAGCCGATGTTGGATATCCCGCTGCTCGCAACGCGCCGATAGGGCCCGCGCCGCTCGAACCAGTCGCGTCGCGAACAATTCCAAGCGGCGTGGCACCGCTCCAGCCTTCCGGAAAGCCTATAGGCGCGATCCAACGGGTCATCTGATCCGGCCAGCTAATCTGAGCAAACACTCGGGCGGCAAGTGCGGGGTTCATCCAGTTACTGCCGAGACCACCAAAAGTCATTTTGACAACTCCTATTGCAAATGCGGCCGACAGAAAGGGAATGAACACTGCAATACCCGGTGGCATGGAGAGCCCCAGCAGGAGGCCAGTGAGAACAGCACTTCCGTCATGCAGAGTAATTGCTTCCTTGTGAAAAGTCAGCGCTAACTCGGTTAGACAGGCTCCAGCAATTGCAGCTACGACGGGGAATAATGCCCCAAGACCAAAAAGAAAAACCCCCCAGACAGCGACCGGTACAAGGCAAATTGAAACACCCCACATCATTCCGTGCGTGGTTAATGCTGAGAAATACAGCGGTCCCTTACTTGGAACGACGGTCGAGCTCATAGCTGATCCTCAACATAGGTGGGCTGCCGCGTAGCCCTGTAGTCCGAAAAATGCTCTGTTTTAGACTTGGCAATACGCTGCATAAGCGGTATTCGCGAAGGGCAGACATGGGAGCAACATCCACATTCGGTGCAGGCGTTTAGCCCGTTTGCTTCTGCTTTTAATTGCCGACCATGTTCAATGAGCTTGTAAAGACGTTGCGGCTCCAGTCCCATGGGGCAGGCGCGTACACATCGGCCACAACTAATGCAGCTACGACGCTCAGCATCACGTATCTCGGATCGGGTAAGCGCCAGAATACCGCGCGTCGTCTTGGTCACCGGAGTGTCAAGGTCGGTCACCTCAAATCCAGTCAACGGATCTCCCGACACAATGCGAACAGACGATGCGTCGAGACCCCCGCATTCATCAATTACTTCACGGAAGCTGGTACCGAGACGCACCTTGACGTTTCCCGACCGGGCAATACCGCCTCCGGCAACCGTCAAGACCCGCTCAACACACGGTTTACCGAACAATACCGCTTCCGCCGTTGCATACGCGGTTGCCGCACCAAGAACAAAGCAGGACACTTCGTGCTCGTCCTTGCCATAAGGAATTTCTTTTCGCTGTACTGACCTGAGCAATTGTGGTACGGCGGACTGTGGGTACTTTGTCCCAACCTCAAGAACTCGGGCTGAAGACTGCCTCTTACCAAGCTCGTTTCGCAAAATGTGGGCCGCCGCCTTTTTGTCGGCCCCGATAGCAACAACGATATCCTCGGTATGAAGCAAATGAGCAATGATCTCAGCACCGGTCACCAGCTCCGAACAATGCTCCTGCATTAACCGATCTTCGGAGCTAAGGTAAGGGCTGGACTCAGCGCCGTTTACAATGACTCGGCCGACACCGGCTCTGCGCGCGTGCTGCAGACTGTGGTGCAGTGGAAGCGGGCTCCCGCTTAACTCCACAATACCAAGATCACGAAGCAGCGCAAGCACTGCTTTACGCGGCATACTCCGCCAATCACGTTCATCCAGATCCTTACCGAGCTTAGAAAAAGCACCCGAGAGCTCAATAACTGCGGCTTCGCACTCACCACACTCCGGGATGTGAAGGGTGCGTATTCGTCTCACGATGCCAGGCACAGGTGCATGAACATGAGCACCGTCAACCGGCGCCCGGCCGATGAGCATTCCCTCGGTCACCCGACTGCCGGTTTCAACCAAGCGTTCGCAAATTGGACCCCAATGCTGTCGCAGAGGCACCACACACACAGAAGGAATTGCGGCATTCCAAATGCTACCGTTGCGCGTGCGCTCTTTATCGTCGTGTGGATGTATGCCGCCTTTAGGGAAGCTTCGAACTACTGTCATACTACTTCGATGTTCCTTCGTTTATAGAGCAATTGGGCGACTCGGCCGCCTGTATCGAATGTCGGAAATAGTGCTGCCAGGCGCAGCGCCACGGGTACAAGCAAAAGCAGCACGACCGGGATGACAGCATGAATGAGTTCCGACCGAGCCCAGTATACGTGTCGAACCGGGCGGTACTCAACCCCGTTTGGTGAACCCGCCGCCTGCAGCATCGACTCTATACCTATGGTGCCATTCTCACCTATCGCATCAAGCTCGCCAGCGATCCAGTCCTCGTCAAAGCTGAACACTACACGGTCCTTCCGCTCAATGCGTCCGTTATTACGCTCGAACTCCGGAATGCGGACGACTTCACCGATATCCGGAAGTCGAAAATCCCAGCCGTACATAAAGGCCTCTTGAAATGCTCTATGGGCAAGATAGTCTTCGATTGTCGGGAGCTGCTTCTCGTCCCTTTTAATTGACACGGTTTCGTACCCATCGGTCGTGGATAGCGGTTGGGGCAGCAGAGGAATGCTCAATGTACTTTCGGAATTGGCTGCCGGAACCAGCAATACCACCAACACCACCAACAGGGCACCCAGAGGCGCGAGATACAGTTCGCGTGGTAGCGTTCGCGGTCTAAGCCGACGAGGCAGAATTGCTATAGGTTCAAAACTCCCATGTTCGCGAACCGCTACACGTCGTTGCTCCACCGCGAGTTCCGCGCCTGCAGCAGTAGCAACGGCTACCACACTCAGCACCAGACTAAGCAGGGCTTGTGGCGAGTACCGGAGAACCACAACAAAAGCCACAACTGCTGCGGTCCCCATATAAACCACTAAGTGGCGAAAGCGCGCGCCGTGCCGCGTGTCCGGAGCCGACAACAGCCCCGAACCGAGTCCGGCGCCCCAGGCCTGCATGATACCTGGAAAACTCATTACCCAGGTTAGGTAAAACAGCAGCCCGGCGACCGCGCTAAAGGGATCTTCGGTGCGAAGCGTTGCCACGATAAGTGGGAGACCCGCGGCAAGCACAAACGGTGCGCGCCGTCGTGATACAAAGGCTGAACCGAGTACTGCGCACATCACTAAGAAAGGCACACCACCACTGTCTGGGGTACCCGTATCGGCACTCAGGAACTGAACTCCCTGCTCCCGCATAATCGGCTCAACCCTGTTCATGAGTATCGCTGCATCACCCGGAACATAAATAACGTGGTAAGCTTGGCCTTCGGACTCGGCGTGGAAGTAGTTCGTTACACTCTGCATATACGGGTCAAGACGGGGATCACGGCGATCAAAGCGAGACTCAAGATCGGACAGCTTGACGGTTGATAGCGGTCCGAAATCATTATATTTAAAACGAGCAGTCGCGGCGCCAATGTAGGAGTCTATGCCAGCCAAGCTCAGAGCGGAATCAATTTTGGATAGATCGTGGGAGACAGGCACGAGGAATGTTGCGTGTCCTGGCCAGATACTGTCGGCCATCCCTATGGGGCTTAGAATCCGGGTTCCAGCAAGTACTATCCCCCAAACTACAAGAGCCACAAAAAGAAGGTGCTGCGGCCCCCGGGTTTTGACGTTCTTCATAAGCTGTTGATATCCGAAGCCGCATTGGATCCCTCGCGGCAAAATTAAAGAATACTAAACGCAACCGCAATAAAGAATCCCAGCAGCATTCCGACCGAAACCTCGGAAACGGTATGCCCATTAACCTCGCGCACCGGACTAAACTCGATTCCATAACGACTGTTGAGCTGAGTTCCCAGCTTATTGAGACTCTGCGCCTGCAATCCGGCTGCACGCCGAACCCCAAGCGCATCCCGAATCACCAGCAGACTGAAAACCAGAGAAATGCTGAAGAGAGGATCTCCTGCGCCATACTCAAAGCCCACAGCGGTTGCCATGGCCGTCACGGTTGATGAATGGCTGGACGGCATACCGCCGGTCTTCCAGAACAGGGTGACCATGAGATCACGTGAGTTCCGCGAGCGTTGTTTAACGACCTCAATGAGAGTCTTCAGTATCTGCGCGACGAACCAACTAAAAAAAGCCGACAAAAATAGTGGGCTTCGAAAGAGTTCGTACAAGTAGTTGACAGCAGGCGTTTGCATGGCACTGTAGTTTGTCTTTGCCCTTGGGCTTTGTCAAGTAGAGGCCTCGGTATCGGTTGTGCTGGCTGGCTGGCTGGCTGGCTGGCTGGCTGGCTGGCTGGATGGCTGGCTGGCCATCTGGCTGGCCGACGCTTCAACTGCCGGAACATCTTGACCTCGGCACTCAGCCTCCGTAGAGTTGCACAATGCCACAATTGTATGAACTTGGCCCCGACGACGATGGGCGTCGTCTTGACCGCATACTGCGTAAACTCCTCACTGATCACGCACTCGGAGACATTTATGCGCTGTTCCGAAAACGACGAGTAAAACTCAACGGAAAACGCGTTGCGGGGAAAGACCGCGCATCCGCCGGTGACCAATTGCTGATATATGACTCGGAGTTATCTCAGGATCATGGCAAACCCGTCCTTTCACAGGAGGAAAGCCATAAACCGAAAGCCCCCTCGATGCATGTAAATCATGAAGCGGAAGTGGCGCCCCTTGTCGTCTTTGAGAACGCGGATCTGCTCATTCTTAACAAGCCGCGTGGCGTTACCGCCCATGGTGAACACTCGCTTTTGCCTCAGATCCTTAGCTACCTCTACCACGGGCGGACTGCGTCTTTGAGTTTTACCCCTGGGCCGGTACATCGCCTTGATAGAAATACAACAGGCCTCATTGTGTATGCAAAAACCCTGCAAGGCGCTCGCAGATTTTCGCACCTGTTACAGTCACGTGCGCTCCATAAACGCTATCTGGCAGTGCTGGAGGGGAAATTAGAACAGCATGTGACATGGATTGATGTCCTGCATCGTGATTACCGCACCCACACGTCCCGGGGCTTCACGGGTGCGTCCCAGGCGGCGTCCCGTGCAGCAACCCAGGCGGAGTCCGGCACGCCTGAGAACGCAACTGCGGCAGAAACCACGGTCACTCCATTGTGGAGCAACGGCTCTGCCACTCTTGCCCTCCTGGAGCCAAAAACCGGAAGAACTCACCAAATTCGTGCGCAGGCCGCACTACATGAACACCCATTGGTGGGTGACCGCAAGTACGGAGCTCCGGCAGCTCCTTATCCTTACATTCTGCATGCCTTTGAACTGGATTGGAAGGACCCAACCCCACAGCGGGTACTGGCTCCGCTGCCACCGGAAGCCGCATCACAGCTGTCACGACTCTTTGGAGCGCAACACATTAACAAGCTGTTAGGTGAACTTGGTCTGTAGTCACGCGGAGGCACGTTGGTCTGTAGGCGCGCGGAGGCACGATAGTCGCACACGACTGCGATATCGCTGTCGCGGGCCGAAAAACCGATTGTACCGCAAGCCACCGACCGTTACAATGCAGATAGCATGAAGAAAATGATCTATAGAGTTTTGTGGCCCTTCCGCCGCATTCGCGTGTATGCACTCGTTGGGCGCAGCGGTACCGGTAAAAGCTTTCGTGCTCGGCTTGTTATGGAGAAGCACAGTATCGAGCTCATGATCGATGATGGACTCTTGATCCGTGAGCAGAAAATTGTTGCTGGCAAGTCGGCTAAGCGGGAGAAGGTGTATTTCAGCGCTGTCAAGACCGCACTGTTTAACGATAAAGAGCACCGCCGTCAGGTTATCGATGCACTAGAACGTGAAAAGTTCAAGCGCATTCTGATTATTGGTACCTCCGAACGTATGGTAGCCAAAATTGCCGAGTCACTAAAACTCCCGGCGCCCCACAAAGTCATTAATATTGAGGACATTGCAACGGCCGAGGAAATCAATACCGCGATCAACTACCGTAAATTTCAGGGCAAACACGTGATTCCTGTTCCGTCAATCGAGGTTAAAGGTAACTACCCGCGGATTATGGCCGACTCAATCAAGGTCTTCCTCAAACAGGGCGTAGGCCTTTTTCGCCGCCAGGAAGTGTACGAAAAGACAGTAGTTCGGCCGGAATTCAGCCGCAAAGGAAGCATTAGTATTGCACAAAATGCCCTCAGCCAAATGATATTGCACTGCGTCGACGAGTATGCCCCAGGTCTGAGAATCCGCAAGGTGGTAGTCAAGAACGAAAGCCGCGGTTACAAGATCGACCTGTTTATTGAGGTTCCTTTTGGACTTCAACTATCCGGACAAGTGCACGACCTACAGAACTACATTATAGACAGCATTGAAAAATACACCGGCATTATTGTGGACGAGCTCAACATCACGGTCGACAACGTATCTGATAAAAGATAATCACGGTTTGTTGGGGATGTCGCCAGCAGAACACATAAACTAAGCTACAAAACTTGCTCCTTAGACCGGAGCTGCCGATAATTACGGTGCAGGGGGATTGTTCATGAAACGTGTATTTTTTTGCCTTTTGGTTTTGGCTCTCTTTACTCCGGCACTACCGGCGCAGGAGTTCGCCGAGGCTCGAAGTAGCAGTTACAGAGTGCGCTCGGAGGTAGGAAGCGAGCACGCCGAAGCTACCGCAGCACGTCTGGAGGCGTATCTACGTCACTTTAATAGCTACTTTCATTTTGACATGGAGGAACTTACGAATCCCTTGCAGGTGCGCATCTACGCTGAGCGTAAAGCCTACCTGGAGTTTCTGGAACCAATTACCCAGGACGTTCAAGGCGATTTTGTGTATCTGCATTATAATAATCCAACACGGAGTGTTTTGGTCGGACACTACAACGACGGTGAGAGTTACGACCGAACATTAGCACACCAGGCCTTTGTTCAGTACTTGCGTAGCTTTGTTCCTAACCCACCGCCGTGGTTACGAGAGGGTTTTGCGGTGTACTTTGAGCGCATAACCTATAACGCCGAAAACGACCATGCAGTCTACACGGAAAACCTTGATTGGCTTGATGAGCTACGCTCAATTCTCGATGAAGAACAAGATCCCCAACCCATTCCGCTCGGCGCAATTCTGGCCATGAATACTGAAGCTGCACGTGAAAATATTGAAGTATTTTACCCACAAGCCTGGGGGATGGTCGCGTTTCTTTTAGGTAGCTCGGATCGCGCTGTAAATCGACTGATGTGGGACAGCATGAGTGCGCTAGAACCAGGCACACATCTCGAGGATAACGTGCGTCGGGTACGGGAACAATCATTTCGTTGGTACGATACCGAACTCTTAGTTGAGGGCTTCATTGCACATGTACAGTCAATGCGCTCCTACAGGGACCTCGTGGAAGATGGCATGCAGGCCTATAACAACGGCGATTTAGGACCTGCCGAACGGCATTTTGTTGCAGCATCCGATATCGATGACTCCACGTATCTACCGTATTACTATCTTGGACTGATTAACTTTGACAATGCGAGTTTTGAGCTGGCCGAGTACTATTTCGAGACCGCCTTAACAAATGGAGCCGACGAGGCTCTCGTCAGCTATGCATTAGGCGTCAACGCTTTTGCCGAAGAACGTTATGCAACCGCTCGCGAGCAACTTGAACGCGCCATTGAGCTTGGTGGAGATACCTATCGTGACCAAGCTACCGACCTCATTGGCAGAATACAGGATTAACGCTTTATTCGTGCTGCTCAGTGTTTTTCTGGCGTCGCCGACGGCGGCGACGTCTGGAGCTGGCAGTTCGAGTCGTAGACTGAGTCTGCGCATCCTCGGCCACTGGAGCCGCTTCTCCCTCTGATGATGGCTTACGAGCATCATCCCGAACCTGTTTGGAGGGTCCTGGAGCAGTTCTTGCTTTCCTGTTTTTGGTGTCAATGCTGTCTGTCTTGAGTCGTAAAGCAACGGGCCCCTCACTCAGATAGCGTTTTCTTCGTCTAAGAAGATGCTGAAGGGCCTTTTCTACCTCAATATTTGCAGGGGTTACTGGCTTTAGCTGATCCTTAAGCGACTGATACGCATCCTTGAATGGAATTGTGGTATCTTCGACATAGGGACTGGCTCTAAATAGATAATCGGCGCACAAAAACGCCAATGCGAGGGCCCGGTCGGCTCCGCGTTCGGATGCAACCTGTGCATCTAACTCTTCTAACAACGCAAAAAACCTCTGCTCAGCAACATGCCCACCGTGGAGCAACGTCTCTGCAAAACTCGGTAGCATGTGCTCGAGCAAATGATACTGTCGGCAAGCGCGCATAACACTGTGACTACGTCCTGAACCCAAAATCTTAAAGACTTCTTCGGACAGCCGTGAAGCGGGGCAGTCTGCCAGCAGTTTTGCCTGTTTACGCATTCGCAGCTTCAAGGGAAGCACAACGCGAAACCCTGTACCTACCGAATACTTCACGGCACGGAGCATCCGTACCGGATCCTCGCGGAAAATGCGTTCAACAGAAATGATCGGGCGAATGCGCTTGGCTCGGAAATCCTTAAACCCATGCACAAAATCAAGGATTTCTTGTTCCAGAGGACAGTAATAAAGCGCGTTTACCCCGAAATCACGCCGCAAGGCGTCTTCTTCGATGTTTCCATAGACGTTGTTGAACCCTTCGGCCTCGGCCGAACGGAAAGTCGACACTTCAATAATCTTATTGCCAAAAAAAATATGAACTAATCGAAATCGCTTCCCAATTATCCGCGAATTGCGAAATAGCTTCCGAATGCGGTTCGGTTGCGCGTCGGTAACTATATCAAAATCCTTAGGAGCCTTGCCTAACAACAGATCGCGTACGGCACCACCCACTATGTAAGCCGGGTGCCCGTGTTGTTGCAGGCGCCGCACGATTTTGACGGCGTCTTCATCAATGAGCTGCGGCTGTATACCGTGTTCGTGAGCCTCATAAATGACGGCGTGTTTTCGCGCCTTCCCGTCTTTGCCGGTGGTGTATCGGACTCGCAAGCGTAAGATCTCCAAGGAGGTTAAGCTAGGCTCATTATGCGGAGCCTCCAGGACCAGGTCAAGCCCGTAGAAAGAACTCTGTCCGTAGAAAGAATTACCGTATCGTCAGGGGCATTACCAGCTGAATCTTAGGACTCCCTATTTTGCATACCAGGGGTCGCTGGCCGAAGCTCTATCGAACCAGGGCTAATAATGACCCGATGCAGGGCAAGGGCAAAGGCCGCGGTCGTCCCGCTAAACGCCGTATCCAGGCGGAGCCCGGGAATAGAGCTGGTTCGCAATGATCGCCGAAAGAAATTATCGGGTGCGGGAAAGGCAAAAGACTCTCCGGCCGAAAGAAACACAGCTCCGTTAGCTTCTTGATCATAGCGATAGGCGTCTATAGCTGCGGGCCTGTATGCAACCTCAAATCCAAGCAAGAAGAGTTCCGGTCGAAGCACCAGCCGTTCCATGCGTACGCCGAAAGCGTTACCCGGAAGCTCAACTATATCGATTCCCTCATCGTTAACGAGCAGTTCCAGCCGTTGCTGTTCCGGGCTGACCGAGAGAACACGAATAGAGAAAAGCTGGCTTGGCTCCGACACAGGAGTCCATGGGCGCAACGCGGCAGTCATAAGCGAGAATCCAGCAATAGAAACCAGGAGCAGCGGCACACCTACGCTTCGTGGAAAACGCGTTGCAGCAAAGGCTACCACTACCAAAACTCCCGCATACGGCAGAAGAGCCGGGTCTAAGAGTCGCGTCCGGTCACTAAGAAACACAAGTGCCGGTGCACACATAACAAAAAAAGTCAGGAGAAGATATATCCGGGTCCAGAGCCGCGAAACGGCCCACGACCCTCTTTTCCGGCGTGCGGGCAAACGAGTGAGGTCAGCTGCCACACATCCAACCAACACCGCCGCGAGACCTACCCAGCTATAGGGAGTTGCCGTAAGAAACTCAGGATAACTCATAGATCGGTGTGTATTTGGTCTCAAGATAGCTAAGGAATGCATCTGCTCGGAGGTGTTGCCCCGTTACCTGAACGCACAATTCTTGCGGAGAGAGACTCCGCCCTTTTGTGTGAATGTTCCTTTGCAACCAATCAAGAATAACCGCAAAATTGCCTTGTTCCAGCAAAATGTCAAGCGAACCTATATCTCGTTGCAGGGCTTCGGCAAAACACGCTGAGTAGAGATTTCCCAGCGCGTAAGTTGGAAAATAGCCGAAGGCTCCTGTAGACCAATGAATATCCTGCAGCACACCCTCTGCGTCGTTCGAAGGCTTAATACCAAGCAAACGCTGCGAGGTCGCACTCCATGCATCCGGCAGGTCGGCAACGGTGAGATCCCCCTCAATCAGGGCCTTCTCGAGCTCAAAGCGCAGAATGACATGCAGGCCATAGGTAACCTCGTCGGCCTCTACCCGAATAAGCGAGGGCCGCACAACGTTCACTGCACGGTAAAACTTCTCCACAGAGAAATCGCCAAGCTGAGCTGGAAAACACCGTTGCAGTTCAGGATAAAAATACTTCCAAAAGGCGAGACTACGCCCCACCATATTCTCCCAGAATCGGGACTGCGATTCATGAATACCCAGCGAGGCACCCTCGGCAAGGCTGCCAGCACGAATGCTCGCGCCAAAGCCAAGCTCGTACAGCGCGTGCCCCGCCTCGTGGACCGTTCCAAAAATGCCGCTCGGAAGGAAGCGAGGATTATAACGCGTAGTTATTCGGACATCGTCTGCGCCAAGGGCTGTGCTAAAGGGATGAGTCGAGATATCCAAGCGACCGCGATCAAACTCAAAGCCAACTTCCTTAAGCACCTGACGTCCAAACCGTTCCTGCGCCTCAACCGGATAGTCACGATGCAGTATGTCGTCATCTACTGCGCTACCGGACTCGCCAATTCTTCTGGTCAGGTCGGTTAAGCGGGGCTGCAGTTCGGCAAACACCCCTTGTACCTCCGCGGTGCTGGTAAAGGGCTCATACTCATCAAGCAATGCATCGTAGGGGCTGGCTTCCCATCCTATAGCGTCGGCGTACTCACGACGCAAGCTAATGAGTCGCTCAAGCGAAGGAAGAAACGCTCCAAAATGCGCTTGCTCTCGGGCACGCCGCCAAGCCGACTGGGCAGCGCCTGCAGTACGGGCAAGTTCCTCAATAAGCCGGGTAGGAACGAGAGCCGCTCGTTTATGCGCGCGCAGCAACTCCCGAAGCAGAGACTCGTTCAAATCGCCGGGTATTCCTACATGATTCGATGCGCCCGCTTCCTGAAGCAACTCACCAAGTACCGGTGAGGAAAGCTCCTCATGGGCCAAGCTCTCAAGAAGTGCTATCTGTTCCGAACGTCCTTCTTCACCGGCTGCCGGCATGTAGGTTTCTTGATCCCAATGCAGAAGCGCAGCCGAATGGCGCAGTAAAACCATGCGCTGATCGTATTCGCGGACTCGACTCAGCACGGATTTTTCGCTACCACCCGATGCCATAGTATCTCCTCATCCTGTATTTAATTGAGTATTCACTGCTATGTGCTCACAAAGCTAAGCGCTCTCGAGGCTCAGCGCACGCGAGCTGTTTTCTTCAGCAACACGCCCGACGAACTCAGCAACACTCATGAGCGGCAGTTGCGCACCTCCACGAACCCGTACGGCAACTCCCTCACTTTCCATTTCCTTTTCACCCACAATGGCAACATAGGGAACTTTGGCAGTGCCAGCATTACGAATCTTCGCGTTCATACGCGCATCGCTCAGATCAACCTCGACCCGGCACCCGCTCTCGCGCAGCTCATTTGCCACCTTATCAGCATACTCAAAGAAAGCTGGCGCAACCAAAGCGCTCAATACTGCCCAACAGTGCTCGGTGCACCATATACGGCCTTTTCTCCTTGCCGTCATCATCAACAAAACTCATGTCAAATCTTTCCGGTAGGTTAAAGTCAAACTGAATGGTAGACATCTGCCACTCGCGCCCAAGAGCGTCCTTAATCTTCAGGTCGATTTTGGGGCCGTAGAAGGCTCCACCGCCTTCATCCATTTCGTAACTCAGCCCTTCGGCCTCAATCGCCTTTCGAAGGGACTCGGCCGCCTTGTTCCAACTCTCGTCATCTCCAACGCTTTTCTCCGGACGGGTCGCAAGGTACGCTTTGATGTCCTTAAAGCCAAAATCACGCCAAACCTGCAAGCTAAACCGCAATACGGTAAGGATTTCATCCTCGACTTGATCAGGCGTACAGAATATGTGAGCGTCGTCCTGAGTAAAGCCCCGTACCCGCAGCAGTCCATGTAAGACACCGGAACGCTCATAGCGGTACACCGTCCCGAGTTCCGCCCAGCGGAGCGGAAGATCACGATAACTGCGCGTCTGCGTCTTATAGATCATGATATGAAATGGACAGTTCATGGGCTTGGCATAATACTCGGCGTTATCAATTTCCATTGGGGCATACATGTTCTCTTTGTAGAAATCAAGGTGTCCCGATTTTTCCCACAGCCAGCTCTTACCAACATGTGGCGTGTACAGCATTTCATAGCCCGACTTTAAATGCGCATCACGCCAGTAGTCCTCTACCGCCAAGCGAATTCGTGATCCTTTCGGGTGCCAGTATATAAGTCCAGGGCCTGCTTCTTCATGGGTAGAAAAGAGATCTAACTCACGTCCAACCTTCCGGTGATCACGTTTTTCTACCTCGGCAAGATGATCTAAGTGAGCGCGTAGCTCTTTAGGTGTTTTCCAGGCTGTCCCATAAATCCGTTGCAGCATGGGTTGTTTCTCGTCACCTCGCCAGTAGGCACCGGCTACCGAAAGCAGCTTAAAGGCTTTGGCCGAGAGTTGCTTGGTACTTTCGACATGTGGCCCGCGGCAAAGATCGGTGAACTCACCCTGCGTATACAACGAGACCTCGTCATTCTCAGGGATCATATCAACAAGTTCAACTTTAAACGGCTGCTTCGCAAACAGCTTCTTTGCCTCGTGGCGACTGACCACCTGACGTTCAAAACTGAAATCACCAGAGATGATTTCCCGCATGTGCTCTTCTATAACCTCGAGATCTTCGGGTGTCAGGCTGCGCGGGAGTCTAAAATC
>JAIVHN010000188.1:13124-15459 GCA_020201015.1 Spirochaeta sp.
TCGGGTGTAAGGCTGCGCGGGAGTCGAAAATCATAATAAAAGCCGTTCTCAATGGGTGGGCCAATTGCGAACTCCGCATCTGGAAAAACGCGTAGTACTGCCTCCGCCATTACATGGGCGGTAGAGTGGCGTATGCGATAGAGTTCATCCTCGCGGGCGGTTTGTGCAGTTGAATGAGTGGTTGCCATGGGTTCCTCCAGGGAAGTTCGTGGGTCGATGTGTACTCGCCAAAGCACCGTCACGCTGAGAGTAGTGAGCAGAGGGGCGCCTTGTCAAGCTCAGGCTAATCTGTTGGCTTAGGAGTCGGAGATAAGCAGTACCAATGAGCGGCCCGCGCAACGATACCGACCCGGGCTCATGAGTACCGCGGCATCCTCTTCCGGCAGGAAGTCCTGGGGAAAAGGTAAGGAGGTGTCTATAACTCGTTTCCAGCGCCCTTTTCGGCGCGCCGGTGCAAGCGAGAACTCAATCTCCGCCCGGTTGGCGTTAATCATCAGGTAAAAGTCATTGTCATCGGCGTGGGCACCTGTCTCTATACGGCTACCGTCCATTCGTGCACTTAGCCGACCAGCTGATTGGGTCCAGTTCACCGGACGACCAAAGGAGTCAAACCATGCAATATCAGGATAGTCGTTGAGGTCGCGGTCCTCACCGGTATAGAAGTCCGTGCGCCGCAAAGCCGGATGCCGCCCTCGAAACTGTATAAGATGTCGTGTAAATACAAACAACTGTTGGTACGTCTCTATCAGACCGTAGTCGAGCCAGCTCATTTCGTTATTCTGGCAGTATGCGTTGTTGTTTCCTTTCTGTGTACGGGCAAACTCGTCACCGGCGGTAATCATTGGGGTGCCAATTGAGAGGAGTAACGTGGCCATGAGGTTCTTCATGTGCCGGATACGCGACTGCTCCACTCCATAGTTTTCGCTTTCACCCTCTATACCAAAGTTGTAACTTAAGTTGCGATCATGACCATCGCGGTTCTCTTCACCATTCATGCGGTTATGTTTCCTGTTGTAGCTCACAACATCGTGGAGAGTAAAACCGTCATGCGATGTGATAAAGTTAACACTATGAAAAGGTTTACGGTCGTTCCGTGAGTACAAGTCGGCGCTTCCCGACAACCGAGTCGCAAAGTCGCCGACCGCACCGATATCCCGGTTCCAAAAGCGTCGTACATCATCGCGGAAACGATCGTTCCACTCGGCCCATCTAGTACCGGGGAAGGCTCCAACCTGATAGGCGCCACCTGCATCCCATGCCTCGGCTATGAGCTTTGTGTCCTTCAGTATGGGGTCTTGCGCTATGCGCTCGAGCACCGGTGGTTTGTGCATGAGACTCCCACTTGAATCCCGACTCAAGACCGACGCCAAGTCAAAGCGGAAACCATCAACATGCATTTCCAATACCCAGTAGCGTAGCGAGTCGAGAATGAGACCCATCATTACCGGAGTATTGCAGCTCATGGTGTTTCCACAACCGGAGTAGTTACGATAATGTCGTTTGTTGTCTTCCAGCATGTAGTACATACTGTTATCCAGACCACGAAAGCTGTAGGTTGGGCCGAACTGGTCCCCCTCACCGCTGTGGTTAAATACAACGTCAAGAATCACTTCAATGCCCGCAGAATGAAGTTCACGCACCATATGCTTAAACTCATGCACCGCTGCCGCGAGCTCACCTGAGCATGCGTATGAACTCTTGGGTGCGAAAAAACTCAGCGTGTTGTAGCCCCAGTAGTTCTCCAACTGTCGGCCGGTCTCGGGGTCCACACGACGAGTATCAAATTGGTTGAAATCATGTATCGGCAAAAGTTCCAGGCTTGTGACCCCGAGCGACTTGAGGTAAGGAATCTTCTCAATGACACCAAGATAGGTGCCGGGATGTTCCACACGTGAGCTTGGGTGCTTCGTGAGTCCGGCAAGGTGGGCTTCATACAAAATGCAGTCCCGCAACGGATAATTTAGGGGCTGGTCACCGTGCCAGTCGAACTCTTCGTTCACCACGATACACTTAGGAATAAAGCCCGCGTTACTCATGGTGGAAAAAGAAAGGTCTCCCTCCATGCTGTCGGGGTCATATCCATACAATTCCGCACTTTCCGGCTTCCAGGTATTTGTTACTGCTCGCGCATACGGATCAAGCAGCAGTTTATTTCGGTTAAAGCGATGCCCCTGCTCTGGTTCGTACGCACCGTCGGCGCGCCACAGGTACAACTGTCCAGGCCCAATTCCCGCCACGTTAGTAAACCACACATCGCCGATCCTGTCCTGTTCCCCGTCAAGCTGTATCTCACAAGTCGGTAATTGAGCTTCTTGATGATCAAACAATACTAGAT
>JAIVHN010000283.1 GCA_020201015.1 Spirochaeta sp.
AAAGCTACGCAGTTGCAAGGCCTTCACGCTTGCGGCAGTTCTCACACTTGCCGTCTCCGCCGGTGGGTATTTTGACGTTACAACTCTTACAGTGTGCAAGCAGGAGCTTTCGTTTGGCTACTCTTCCTGCGTCGGCAGTAATGAGAGCTGGCCGTGGGGTGAGCGAGTCATGCGGACAGACCTCGGCGCACAACCCACAAGCCGTACACAAGGCGACGTCATGCGAAAGCACCGCCACACCGTCTATCTGAGCGTTTTTCATTGCGCCGGTTGGGCACGAGGTTACACACTTCGAACAACCGTCGCAGGAATCTGCTACATCCCAGTCGCAGTAGAAAGGGTTTATAAGCGGGAGTGTCACCTCGGTTGCGCCAGCCATTTTGGCCTGCCTGCGCACCGCGGTTAGGAGCATTTCCCGGTAGGCAAGCCGGTCTGTGTTCTTGCTGCCTATAAGGTCCAGCACCGTGCCTGCTGCAAGCTTCACGGTGTCGTTCCGCACCAAGCCAAAGAAGTCGCGCCGCGAGAGCCCACGAGCCGGGGCCGCCTTAATTTCCGCCTGTCCCTCGGACAGCACTACGTTGGACTTCACTCCAATAAGCTCGGCATAAGCGCTTGCCTGATCGGCGGCCGCCCGAATACGCCCCAGAAGCATACCTACATCGCAACTTGGGCAGGGACCAATATCAAGCGATATAGTCTTCTTAGGGAAAGCCAACATAAGCACAACCAGGAATTCCGGATGTAGTCCGGAAAGACAAGGAACTGCGACTGAACCCGGATTCTTGCCGTGAAGGCAGCCGACCGCAATAGCATCGTTTTTCTGGAGTGCACCGACAAGCGCGTGCTCACCAAACTCAGCAAGCTTAATAGCTTGGCTTGGACAGACGGGCAGGCATGCGCCGCACCCCACACAGGCAGAGTCGCTGTACGCAAGCGCACCTTTTTCATCTATGCTGAGGGCATTAAAACGGCAAGCAAGAACGCAGGCGCGACAGCCAGTGTTACCTGCGCGCTTTCGCTTGCAGTGACTGCGGGTTATGGCTGGTCGCACGTCGCGCGCCAGCCGACTTATGACATATCGAGCGATCATACGATATCGCCTCTTGTATATATTCCTGCAACACCAACCGACAAAGGCCGAGTGCCGCCAAAATTACGTAGACTCGGCTCGCAGGGTGTTGAACTCCTCGAGCATAGCAGCCCCATCCTCAAGAAACTCTTGTTTGATGAAGCTTTCCAGCACCAATGCCGTAGCCTTGTAGAAGCGTGTGGCGGCACCGGTACGAATCACCTTAGCAAAAGGGGTTACCCAACGACTGAGATGATTCTGCAAAAACATGAGTTGAATGTTAACATACTTTTCCGCTTTCTGCCAGTCGCCAGCCTCACACGCCTCGACGGTTCGCGCAATCAGTACATGCATAAAATCAAGCTCTACGCGGACATGGTCCGGAGCATCCTTCAGCTCCTCGTCCTTCTGCAGGCCTGCCTCGGCGTAGAGCCGCTCAGCATCTTGGGTCGACTCACCCATGATCTCTCGCGTGTTGGGCTCAAGATAAACCGAGCCGTAGGGCGGCGCCAGAAGCTGCTGCGGACCGACGAAAAGTTTCATGTGCTCACGCCGAATTTTTTCCACGCCTTCCTCAGCAAGGGCTGGCGCCAACTTCGCAGCATGCTCGGCAGCCTCGGAATTCACGGCTTCAAGCACCTGATGCAGCTTTTCCGGAATGTGCTCATCCGCAAGAAAGGAATCCGGCAGGTCAAACAGCCGGGCCAGATAGTAATATGTTGAGTGCCGCACGTTTTCGCGCAGTACGAAATCTTTCACGTTGAGTCTCCACAGTCAGAATTAGTTTATTATATATCGATTCACCGTTTGGGTCGAGGAGAAAGCATGGGGCGGACACAATGCCCACCCCATACCGTCTGCTTACACAGTCATAGAACTCAAGCGCTACGACTTCTGGTCAAACTTGTTGATGTAATACACGTTCGGCTCGGTTCCGGCTTCCGGTTGCAGCACAAAGTACTCGTTCTCCCGTAAGAGACGCGAAACATCGCTGTCTGGATCATCCAGGTCACCAAAGGTTCGTGCATGTGGAGGGCATACCTCTACACATCGCGGCTGCTCGCCGACTTGGTAGCGATGGTCACAGAAGGTACACTTCTCAACCTTGCCTGCGCGTCGTATCGTTGCGTAGGTAGTCCCCCGGTCCGGATTGGAGTACGGTAGTACGTCGCCCCCGACCTTTTGGGTCAGCGCCGCTGCTTCCGGTGTGCGCCACTCCGGATGCGTCTCGGCGCCCCACTCGTTAAATGAAATCACTCCGTACGGACAGGCCCGCTGACATGCTTGGCACCCAATGCAGCGCTCCTCGCTCTGCATAGTCGTACCGTCGGCCTGCTTGAACATTGCCTTGTCGGGTTCGACTGGGCAGGCTTCCACACAGGGTGCATTACTGCAGTGATTACACAGGGTCGGCATATACGTATAGGTTATGTTAGGAAAGGTACCCTCGTTACGCTGAATGTGATGCGCCCAGAAGAAACCTTGTTGCACGTTATTCTCTGCCTTACAGCCAATGTTACAGGCGTCGCAGCCCACACATCGACGAAGGTCAATTACCATTGCCATTTTGGCCATTTATGTTACCTCCTCTTCCTTTCGCCTAAGCTCGCTCAACCCGCACACGACATGAACCGTAGTACGCATTGGAGCCGCTCAAGCGCTCGAACTCCGCCGGCATAATGCTGTTATTGTTTGCACCCCGCGCGACTTGACCCGTCGAAGTTGTGAACACCTCGGCAGCATTATGACCAAAGGCCCAGTGGCCCTGACCAAAGTTCTTTTGCACCGTTCCCGGCCGCAAAGCGATCCAGGTCTTAAGCGTCGTTACCTCGGCTGAACTGGTTGAGATAACCCGCACCTGCTCACCGTCTTGGAGTCCAAGTCGTGCAGCATCATCTGGGTTCATTTTTATGCAGTCACCCCACTTAATATCACCTTGGTCTGCGTCGGAAAACTCCTGGAAGTAGCCGGTGTTGGCCGACCGGCCTTCCCGTGCCAGGATCTTCTTGGAGTCAATGAAGTAGAACGGATACTCCGCTGCGTCACCGCTTACCGCCGAGCTGCTGTAGTGGGCCACAAAAGCCTTTTCACCCGTCGATTCCGGATAGTTACAGGTGCGCATGATGTCGTCTATGTCGGTATTGTATTTGTCGGCATGTCCCTGGAGCGCCTTCTTGAGGGTCTCGCTGTAGAACTCAAACTTTCCGGTCACGGTCGGCATGTTACTCCAGAGCCCTTGGTAGTTGTAGTCGCCGGAGTTCCAGACGCCTGCGTCAAGGTAGTCCTGCCATCCGGTAAAACGGTCGCCATGTTGGCCCTGCGCATCGTACTCGGCCGGATCCCAGATAGGCCGTGAGCGAAGTTTGTTGTAGTACTCCTCAAACTCAAGACCGTTAGTTGCCGATCGTCCCGTTTCCGGATCC
>JAIVHN010000284.1 GCA_020201015.1 Spirochaeta sp.
ATTGACCAGACACGTGTTCTATTAGCTGTTCATGGTCAACGGGCTGCGCCTGGCCTCCTAAGGCGCCTCTGCGGGCACCCTGCCGACCTTCCCCTTCACCTGCACCCTCGCGCGCGTCCGAGTCATTGTGTTCGGCATTTCCGTACACCGGCTCAAAAAGAGCCTCACTCAGGTTGGGATCCAAGCCTTTGTCCTCAAGTAAGGCGGCAAGGCGCGTCAATCCTCGAAGTCTTCCAGACCCACTATAGGCCTTAAATAGGGTGCGCAAATAGGCTATCCGGTCCGGGTTTAACCCAATCCCCGTCCTTAGCAAAGCCTCTACGACGCGTCTTGACACCACGTCATCGGCTATCGCGAAATCTCGAAGAATAGAAGCAATGGAATCACCCTTCGAATGAATGGGAACGCGAATGACAAGGCCGTCAGCATCTTGTGAGAGATCCGCCTTCAACCACTGCCCCGGTTGTAGGTCTAACGACGAAAAAGCGGTCGCACTGCGACCGCCGTAATTAATGAGGAAACGCCCAGGACCAAGCACTCGTACTACCTCCACCGACACCGATTGGGTGGAGCCGGTTGAGGAGTCTGTGAGGCGCGGAACGCCAATTATACGCGAGATCGACCCACTATGGTCCATGCTTTGAGTCCGGGCGACTACTTACTCCGAAGCCTTCTTAATGTCGCTTTTCTTCCTGATAAGCTCAGCAACTTTAGCCCGCTTACCAACGCGTCCACGAATGTAATACAGTTTTGCTCTACGGATACGACCACGTCGTACAACCTCTACCTTTTGAATGCGGGGTGATGCTAAAGGAAATATTCGCTCAACACCCACACCATAAGATATTTTGCGTACCGTAAAGCTACGACGTACACCGGAGTGATTCTTTGCAATAACAAGCCCTTCGTAGACCTGCACTCGCTCGGTTTTACCTTCCACAATGTTAAAGTGAACTTTTACCGTGTCACCGATCCGGAAGTTTTCAACCTCCGGCTTTTCCTGCTCCGCCTCAACCATCCTTACCAAGTCCATCTCGGCCTCCTGAATCAAGTATCTTCATAATAGTCTGGCGATCTTTGGCCGAAAGACCGGCCGCTTCAAGTCGTCCCCGCTCCAAAAGCTCGGGTCTTACTCGAAACGTCTTCTCAACGCTCTTACGAAATCGCCATTCCTCTATCTTTGCATGATGCCCCGAGAGTAACACCTCCGGCACCCGCACCCCGTCCCACTCTTCAGGACGGGTATAATGGGGATACTCAAGTAACCCCCGTTCAAAACTCTCTTGCTGCAGCGATTCGCCCGAAATTACTCCCGGAATCCGCCGCATGACACCGTCAATTATCACCATTGCAGCTAGCTCGCCAGACGCAATAACATAGTCACCAATTGATATCTCGTCCGTAACATACCGGTCCAGTACTCTTTGATCGATACCTTCATACCGACCACAGACAAACAGCAGCTCATGTTCCTCTGCAAGCTCAGCCATTATCGCCGAGGATAGCGGATTCCCTGAGGGGCTTGGATAAATTACTCGTCTTCCAACCCCTCGTACCGAATGCAGCGCCTCGGCCACCACGTCCGGCTTCATTACCATCCCGGCTCCGCCGCCGTACGGCGAATCGTCGCAACTTCTGTGCACATCATGCGCAAAGCTGCGTATATCTACGGCTTCATACGCAAGCAGGCCCTTTTCTACCCCACGTGCCGCTATTGAACAAGCAAAGTAGCTATGAACTAGGTCTGGAAACAGGCTCAATATCGTAAACTTCATTCCAGAATCCAGTCGACTAGCACCTCTATGCTGTTAGCTTCAAGGTCGACACGCCCAATATAGCGATCAATAAAAGGGACAACAATCATGGACCCGTCAAGCTTCTCGACGTCGATCATGTCATGTGCGCCGCTATTCCAGAGCGATTTCACGGTACCAACCACTTCACTTTCAAGCACAAGCCTGAGCCCGATCAGGTCTGTGATGTAGTATTCACCCTTCCGTAAAGGTGCCGCTTGCTCACGAGGTACCCGCACCTCATATCCAGTTAGAAGGCGAGCCTCTTCCGGGCTCTCCACTCCCTCAAACAGCACTAACACGTCGCCAGCGTGACGACGAGCGGAGCTTATACAATACGGCTTTCTCACGCTACCTTTACATAGAGTTACCGACTCCAACTTTAGCAGGTGCTCGACTTCTTCTGAGAGGCTGCGTAGTTTAACCTCGCCACGTACGCCAAAACGTGCGCCGACGATTGCTACCGCCAGTTCGTCCGTCATAGTGCCTTAATCCAGGATCTCAAGCACCACCCTCTTGCCGGTTTTAGTTGCCGCTGCGCTCAATATAGTACGCATTGCTTTTGCAATGCGGCCATGCTTGCCAATTACCTTTCCAATATCGTTCTGTGAAACCCGCAACTCTAGAATGGTTGATTTCTCACCCTCGATGAGGTTCACTTCGACATCTTCCGGATCATCGACGAGAGCACGTGCCACGTAATCTACGAGTTCTTTCTCCACGTCCGTCTCCTTCAAACGGCTACCACCGCAGTAACCGCATGTCGTGTAGTATTCCGGCCGACCCGAAGCTATTTCAGATAGATATTCTTCTTGTTCAGCAACTTACGAACGGTGTCCGAAGGCTCCGCGCCTTTATCAAGCCATTCCCGGATTCGTTCTTCCTTAACCTCGAGTTGTTTGTCTTCAACCTCGATAGGATGATAGAACCCGACTTCATCAATGGCTCGACCATCTCGTGGCTCGCGAGAGTCCATTACTACGATACGGTAATACGGGCGTTTTTTTGCCCCAAATCTCTTCAGTCTGATTTTTGCACTCACTTCTGTAACCCTCCTCGGTGTTCAATCGGTAGAAACCGTTAATGTCCTTGCATTTGTGACAGCATCTTATTCTGATACTGTTTATTTTTCGAGGCCTTTTTTAGCATACCTCGCATTTTTTCAAAGCGCTTAAGCAAACGATTAACCTCAAAAACAGAGGTACCACTGCCTTTTGCAACTCTTTTACGCCGTGATGGACCAATGATGCGATGATTATGTCGCTCTGTACTGGTCATTGAGAGGATGATAGCCTCCTCGCGGCGTATCTCTTTTTCATTGATCTCCTCACCCTGCAGTTGTCCTGCCAGGCCCGGAATCATCTCCGCAAGCTTTTCAAGCGATCCCATCTTTCTTAATCGGGAAAACTGATCTAAATAATCTTCTAAAGTAAACGTAGCCGACTGCAGCTTTTTCTGAAGTTCAAGCGCATCGGCCTCGTCTATTGTTTCCTGCGCCTTTTCGACAAGGCTTAGGACATCTCCCATTCCTAAAATCCGAGACGCGATCCGATCTGGGTGAAAAGGTTCGAAGTCTTCCGGTTTCTCACCTACACCGATAAACTTGATAGGCTTGCCGGTAACCGACTTCAAGCTCAATGCAGCGCCACCGCGCGCATCCGAGTCGAACTTGGTAAGCACGATTCCAGTTCTTTCACGAGACGAGCAGCAAGCTTTGCAGCGCTTGTCGTCTTGCCCGAACCTTGTAGTCCGAGTAACAAGACCACCGAAAGCGTATCCGGCCCCCGCAGCTCAAGTTCACTGCGCTCGTCCCCAAGTAAGGCTACCATGCGGTCATGAACAATCTTTACAAACTGCTGACCAGGAGCCACTGATTTGAGAACAATTTCACCACTGGCTTCTTCTATTGTGCTGTTAACAAAACGGCGCACTACGCGGACATTAACGTCGGCCTCGAGCAACGCCAGTTTGATTTCTTCAACAGCGTCTCGCACGTTTTTTTCGGAGATCTTATGTTGACCCGACATACGTCGTGTGACATCGGAAAACTTACTGGAAATGCGCTCAAGCATTGTGTGGGAACCCCGCTACATGTAAAGCTACTTATATCGCAAACAGTTCCATACTGTCAACCGAGTGGACCCGTAGGAGCGGGCCCGTAGCAATTGACCGAAGACTCAACCTAGCGTGTTACCGAATTTCAAAAAAGTGGCGGTTCTGGTAGTTTATACGACGCTGAGATTCATCAAGATACCGACTCCTTGGATACTCATTGACTACAACACTGTAGTGCAGTCGTGACTCCTGCATGTTCCGCCGGTCGGAGTCAGCCTCGTACAAGGAACCGAGAAGGTAATGCACCCGATCGCGTCCATTGCGACTCGGATACTCACTAAGGCGTTGCTCTAAAAGATCGATAGCACCACCAATCTCACCACGCTCGGCACGTCTTTCTGCCGCTTCTTGCAACAGGCCCGCCTCAGGCAGATACCCAGCATCAAGCAGCCGCTGAAGCAGTTCTTCCGCTTCGGAGTCGCGCCCTTCAAGTAAAGCATTCTCAAGTTCCTCGTGCATTGCACGAGGGCTCATGTCCGCGGCACTCTCTTCTGGACGCTCAGGTTCGGAACTGTCGACCCCGGCGTCCTCCATCGACTCATCTTCACTAAAGGCATCTTGCTCCACATTCGCCAGATCCTCAACCGGCACCGTGTTCAGTACAAGATCTTGCGTCTCTTCTGAACCAAGTGTCAGATCTTGTCTCTGAAACTGGAGTCGGTGTGTCCCCTCGCCATGGGTGCGAAACACAAACTCGGTTGTCTCGGCGTGATGAATGCGCCGCCGGAGCTCGGGTGCTCCCGAATCGTCCGAGCCAAGATAAATCCAACCTAACCCGGGCAACTCGACGCTCACCTCTTCACCGACGCCTGCATTCAGTTCGCGTGTGGGCGCTGAGCTTTGCTCAATATCCGGGCTTAACTCGGGTGCCGCAGGCGACTGGGATACCGAGGGCCCAGGTGGCGGCTCTGCGGGCGGGGTAGTCGGCTCTGCGGGCGGCGCCGGGCTTTCATCTAGCGGCGACTCTACGAGAGGGGCCGGGCTTTCATCTAGCGGCGGCGCCTGTTCCAACATCGACACAACGTCCGGCAACACTTCCGGAGTCGTATCGTCAGTCAGTTCTTCATCTGTAACCGGAGCTGTATCAGCTAAGGCGTCGGTGGACGGTAGGTTTACATCAGCATTTACTATCTCTGGACCAATCTCAGGTGCTTGCTCAAGCACGTCAATCTCGGGAGTCTCCAACGTGGGAGTATCCAGCGGAAACATCTCAGCGGGCAGAAACATCTCAGGAGCTGGTTCCACAGGGACATCTCGGAAAAGTGAAATATCTGCTTGGTCGACAAGATCTGTCTCTTGGTCTTTGTCTGTCTCTCGGTCTTCCTGCAAAACCTCCGAAGCGGTCTCCGGCTCATCCGGTGGCGTAGTTGCACATGCAGTCAAGAGGGCCATAACTATAAACCCGGCCGTAACGAGCATTCTGTCGCTTGTCCGGTAGCGGTAGACAGCCCTCTTGAGCAACAGATCCCAGCGCTGCATTCCAACTCCTTCTCTGCCTGTGCAGAGTCACTAGGGTATTGCTTCAAGCATT
>JAIVHN010000122.1 GCA_020201015.1 Spirochaeta sp.
TTGCAAATTCGCAATGCCAATGCTGAGTTTGAGGCGCGCGGTTCGGGCGGCAGCGACGGCGACAGCGCGGCCTCGGGCTTCTACCGCTCGGCTGGCACCGGCCTGGTGCCGCTCCTCAAGCTGCGTGGCCGTTACAACTTGCCGTATGGGTTTTGGCTGGGCCTGGAGGCCGACGGAATCTACGCACCCATTAGTTACATTAATGGGAGTGACAACGACACCACGGGCGCCTTGCTTGATGCAAGCCTACGTGCAGGATACCGCGTGAGCTCCAGTATCGATGCGTTTGTAAACCTGCGTTATCTTGGCGGTGGTGCTGCCAATGAAGATCCAGATGACTATACAGTGAACTGGCTCAACACCTACAGCGTAAGTCTTGGTGCGGTGGTAACGACCGATGGTCTGAAGTAAACCAGCTGCCCTCAGAAAAGGCGTAAACCGCTGTCTCCAGTAAGAATCACGACGCGGTCTCACTGTCGGCAATCTGGCGGGGCATACCGTCCCCGTTTTTGCCGTTATGTATCAGTAATGACTTGCTTGTTTCGCCGGGTCGGGCATAAGAGAAGCGGTTGAGCATTCGCGGAAGGGCGTACCCGTCAAGGCCGTTGACCGCAACGACCGCTCCCTTGTCCAGCCGCAGCCAGCCGTCATCACCCATGAGTCCAAAATCGACCCGGATCATTTCAATTTCAGCCACAATGAGGACTGTGCCGTTTTCCTGAATAGGGTACTCGTTTGAGAAGCGACACAATATCTGTACCGGGCTCTCAGAAACAAAAGGTACCTCCACGCCTTCAACATATTCTTCCTCAAGAGATGTGTGGTCGAACTCCGACTCATCCGCGTCATAATGGGCCGACGTTTGATGCGCGTCTGTGATCATGGAGGTGCTGACATGGTTTACCGAGAACCAGCCGAACTCTTTAATGTTGGTATACGTGTCGCGCGGTTTGAAGCTTGGGCGTTGAATAAAACCCAGGAGAGGGGGATGGCTTCCGATATGAATTACGCTACCGAACATGGCAAGGTTTGTCTTGCCGTCTATATTTCGAGTGGCAATGAGGTTTGCCGACTTGTATCCAGTACAGCTATTCACCAAGTTGAGTCGCGGAACTTTTTCCATCTGGTCAATTTCGTCTCTCGTATATACTTTTCGCATGGCACTGTTTTCCATTGTTTCACCCCGCACTTTCTCTTACGACACAATGTATCGGATCTCTTGTTTGTTGCAAACCAAAAAATGTGCACGTAGTCGCAAAATTATGGCTTGACCGGTAGCTGTAGCGTGTTTAATCTGAAACCTATAAAAAGTACTGGAAAAAAGTTAAGAAAGGTAAAAAAAAGCCCACATGAAAAGTGCCGCGCGCAATCCTTCCGGCGCTCAAAAAACTGGGGTTCTTTCTCCGAGACATTAAAAATAACGTGAATATAGCCAACGAAATTTGGCGGGATCTTGGGTATAAAGATGGCCAGTTGTTTGGCGAACACTGGATGCAGCTAGTTCATCCTGACGACAGACCGGCGGTACGGAGTCGTTACGAGACGGTGGTGCGGGGCGATGTAGACGGAATAAGCAGCGAGTTTCGGATGCGAGCGCACGACGGCTCATGGCGCTGGATACACTCCTCAATTACCGTAGTATCGCGCGACACACATAACTCTGCCGTGGTCTACATAGGGCGCGACATGGATGTAACTCATCGCAAGGAACTGGAGCTGCAGCTTGCCGCGGCCCGAGATGTCGCTGAACGTCGGGCGGAAGAGGCTGAAACACTGAGGCAGGTCGGCATAATTCTGGCTTCGGCCATGAGTGTCGAGGACGCCATTGAGGCCGTGCTTGACCAGGCAAGCCGGGTAATACCTTACCAGAGTGCTGGCGTTTACATGGCAAAAGACGAGGTGGTACGCCTGGTTGGCGGAAGTGACGCGCCCTGCAATATATCAGTAGATTTAGTATCACAGGACGAGCATATTGGAAGGCTCGATCTTTGCACGGATGGCGGCCACGTTCTTGACGACCGGCAGATGGAGCTGCTGCATGCATTTGCAGATCAAGTGGCCGTTGCGTTACGGGCTTCCCGCCTGTATGACGAGACCTTGGCGCTGGCTATGACCGACTCGCTTACCGGCCTATCTACTCGGCGCGCCTTTGAGCACCTTGCCTCTCATCGCATTGCGCTGGCAAAGCGAAATGAAGCTCCGGTTGCAGTCATGATGATAGATATCGATTACTTCAAACAACTCAATGACTATTACGGTCATGCGGCTGGCGACATAGTGTTGCAGGCGGTAGGTGAGGCTTTTCGGGAAACACTGCGTAAAAGCGATGAAGGCTGCCGCTTTGGTGGAGATGAGTTTGTGATCCTCCTGCCAGCAACGGACGTTGAACAGGCCGTGCTCGTTGCCGAACGACTGCGTGACTCGCTGCGACGACTTGCGCCGGTTGAGTTTGACTTTCTTTCCGCGATAGAGACGAACGGTGCGCCAAATACGGGTGCGCCAAATACGCTTGACGCTCCGCAAGAGATCACGCTGAGCGTGGGTATTAGTTGTAAAAACCCGGGTGAATACCGCAGTATAGTGGATTTTCTCGTGACTGCCGATCAAGCACTCTATACAGCCAAGCGAGATGGGCGCAACAAAATTTATGTCTTAGAAGGCTGTGCCGACCACGCAAGCTCAGGCTAGGTGGTCGGTCCGTTCGAATATTTCACGCATTTCCTGTTCAAAAAAGAACTCCTTCTCACCAAACGCAGGCTTGAGTTCGCTCAACCAGGCCGCCTCAGGATCATACTTGGCAAAGAAGGGTCGTTGCACCCAGTCAGGGTTGCGTCCTTGAATGAGACGGAGAACAAAAACCTTCTCGCCGTTGATCCAGCTAATGCCCTGTATCTCTACCTTGCCTGGGCTTGCAGACATACTCGGGCCCCGTGCTGTACGCCCTAATCCCGAGATCCGTGAAATTGCTCCACGGTAAATGTCCCAAGCCCGGGCAAGCGGAACGCGAAAGTAGTCTGACGCACCGGTATCGCGCTCTACAAACATGTAATACGGTACTAATCCAAGATTTACCTGTTTACGCCACAACTCACGCCAGACCTCGGTGCTGTCGTTAATGTGCTTGACCAAGGGGGACTGAGTGCGAATTTGTGCACCAGTGTTGCGAATGCGAGCGATGGCCTGTCGCACAATTGGCGGTTCCAGCTCACGCGGATGGTTGAAGTGAGCCATAATGGCAAGGTGGCGTCCGGTAGCGACTACGCGCTCCATGAGTCGCAGCAGGTCGTCGGCATCCGGGTCGGTGACGAAGCGGTACGGCCAGTATCCGAGGGCCTTGGTGCCAATGCGTATTGTTTCGAGCATAGGTGGTTGGATGTCGAGAACAGCTGAAAACTTAACTTCGGAGTCGGTAAGAAACTGCGGCCACCGGAAACAGAAGGTGCAGTAGGCATGACATGTCTGACCCGCCTGCGGGAAAAATAACACCGTTTCCTGATACTTATGTTGCAGACCGGTCAACCTTACTTTATTCAGTTCTGGTACATTAAGGCTAACCTGCCCGGCTGGATGCGGGTTTAGTTTCGCTCGAATTGCCGTTACTGTGGCCGCTACGGTCTCCGAGGGTGCGTCTTTTCGAAGTAGATCCGCAACCTTGTTAAAGTCTTCCGTGTTGAGCATTCCGGGTTGTGGCACCGTAAGCTGGTAAATAGGGTCATTGGGAACATCGCACCAGTTTATGAGTTCATCGGCTATGTAGGCGTTCACGCGGAAGGGAAATACCCGCGCAAGTACCCGTATTGCAAAGCGCGTGTCTGTGCTTAAGTTCGAAAACCCGGCGAGGTGCTCAAAATTGCGTTCATCGTACGCACGGAACTTTGGTGCAAGCGTTGTGTGCTTCGTCAAATTGCCTCCCTTGTATACCCATGTGCTATGCCCGAACAACTCGTACGGACTATGGAAACAGCCGCGAAGGTAGCTCAACCCCGGCTACGACCATACCGCCTTAGGCCAGGGCTCCGGATTGGGAGAGACGCGAAAATGTCGAGATTATGTATAGTTTACCCTGGTTATTGTGGAAATCGCAAGTCTAAGATCACGATAAATCGTTCGGTCGACCGACTCATTGCCGGGCCCGATACAGCAGAGCTGCTCGGGTCCTGTGAAGCTTCTACATAGGTGGAGGCAAGTAGGCTGTGTAGGGCTCTGCCCGAGCTGGGGCCTTCTTGCGGTTGGGCTTTACTCCGAACTTTAAGAAGCGTAGAATTTCCTCTGGAGTTTCGAGATTCTGGAGTGCCAAACGCGACTCCGCGTCCTTAACCTTGCCCGCCAAGTTAGAAAGTACTTGAAGATGCGGTACTGCACGCCGCTGAGGGCTTGCAATGAGGAACACAATGCGGGTGGGTAGCTTGTCTTGGGAGCCGAAGCTGAGGCCTGTCGGTAACAGCCCAATGGCAATGGAAATCTCCTTAGTTCCCTTTGTACGTGCGTGAGGGAAAGCAATCCCGTAGCTCATTGCGGTGCTGAACTCCTGCTCGCGCGCTAACACGTCTTCCAACACTGTGTCGCGATCTTGTATTCTTCCGGCGTTCGCTAAGACATCAACCAACTCGGTAATAACTGCCTTCTTACTCTTGCCCTTGAGCCGAGGAATGATGCAGCGGATATCGAGATATGGAGAAAGAACAAGGCCGGAGGTTTCAGGCTCGATACCGGTAAGTGTCCCGACGTTAGAAGGGTCGGTAATCTCGGTGAGCCCGGCAATGGTCGTGCGAATTTGCACGAGGGTCTCGTGCATTAAAGTTCGGACATACCCCGCATCTTCGGGATCCGACGTGAATTCAATGCTTGTTTCGTCATGTCGCAGGGAAAAAAACACTCGGTCTCGACGAAACTGGTAGGTTGGCGGCGAAGTGTGCATGCGGAAAAAGAAGAAGTCCTCAGCTCGAACCGCGTCAATTACCGCCGAAGCAACAAGCCGAGTTACCTCGGCATTGGGAAAATGAAAGGGTAGCGTCATCGGCTCCGCCCCACGTACCGGCTCACGGGTTCCGCGTTCCTTGCCTGATGTGAGTTTGCTATAGATTGGTGTACCGACGAGGATAGAGAAGAGTACCATAAGCACGCCAATTCTAAAGACCGACTCATCCATGAGACCGGCGGCTAAGCCCACGGCTGCTATGACGAGGGCAGTTTCTTCGCGCGGCATGAGTCCAAACCCAATGCGTAGCACACCGCGGCGGTTGAAGTTTGCCCAAAACGCTGGGGTTGTCGTGCCAAAAAGTTTGAATATGCTGGAAAAGAAGGCCGCCGACAGGCCTAATACAAGAAACTGTGGATCGGCCAAAAGGCGGACATCAAACAGCATGCCGGTTACCACAAAAAGTATCGGCACAAAAAACGCGTTGAGTGGGTGGAGTTGTTGTTGAATGACATAGGAGATGTCTGTCTTAGATAGCGAAAGCCCTAATATATACGCACCGATAACGGCCGCAAGACCCATGGCCTCAAACGCACCGGAAAGCACCAGTGCAAGGGCCAACGCAAGCATAGAAAAGACGACCGGCGACTTAAATGACTTTAGAAAGCTGCTGAGGTAGCGAGCACCAAGGATGGCAACTACGCCAACTATTGCCCACAGTGCAAAGGCGCGGACTGCGAGTGTTGCTGCCTGCTCACGAAAGACCGCCTGTTCGCCACCTTCAAAGGCAGCTGCTGAGCCAAGAACAACCGCTAAGAGAAGAATTGCAATTCCACTCTGAAACATCGCCGAGCCCATAACCGTAACGGCCTCCGGGGTGTCCATGCGGTGTTTTTCCGCTAGTAGCCGTGCTGGAATTCCAACCGAAGCAGAAATGCT
Organism: Spirochaeta sp.; assembly: GCA_020201015.1. GTDB lineage: Bacteria > Spirochaetota > Spirochaetia > DSM-27196 > SLAA01 > SLAA01. The sequence continues at coordinate 5,858 of JAIVHN010000122.1, forward strand.
GAGTATTCCTAAGAGCAATGTGCCCGGCTCGAGTAGACTCATATCAAGAAAGAAAACCGGTACGATAATACCGCCAATAAATCCGAAGATCATTCCGCCAATCGCGGTAATGACGCCGGTAATACTCATTTTGAGGAACAGTGTAGTGTTGGATTCCAACCCCGCAACGAAAACGTGAACAATTGCAGCAATTGCAAGAAAACCAAACAAGGGTAATGAGACGGCCAGTCCCTCCGCCTGCAACGGAAATAATCCGTCCGCAAAGTATGGCACGCCAACCGAGCCAAGTGCGTAAGGGCCAATTAACGCGCCAGCAATAATTTCACCAACCAAGCCAGGCAGGTGAATGCGGCGGGCGACAAGGCCAGCAAGCCGCGCCACAAAAAGAATGATGCCCAGCTCAATTGCCAGGCGGGCGAGCTCATGAGGAAAGTCGGCAGGGCCATGATGTCCGTTTGCTGCTGCAAAAACCGGTATTGCTCCAATCACAGCAAGTGTGGCTGCGATAAAAAGAATTCGCGGCCCTCGATTATTTCCGACCATGTTACTACTCCTTGGGAAATTGCCAAAACATGACTATTCAATTCTGCATTTTTTTACCGATTAGTCAACGGCATTTGGTGGTTGAACCAAAGAATTGTTGAATACAGCGATAAGTAATAGGTCCGGAGCCCGCGACGCTTAGGGTAGAGATGCGGTACCATATGAGTGGTATGACCCTGTTAACTGTAAAAGACCTAAGTAAGAAGTATCGCAATGTAATCTCGAGCGAACGAGGCCGTTTCCAAAAGCGACTTACCGAGCCAGCACCTCGCTATGCGCGCCATGACATTTT
>JAIVHN010000123.1 GCA_020201015.1 Spirochaeta sp.
GCTTGGAGTCAATGTGCAGGTCGACAACGACACCGAGGTAACCATTGTCGTAGACCAGGCGTCCGGGGATCGTCTTGTCTTGCGCGGAGGAGGGCTGTTTAGCCTCGCTGTCGACCGGAGCGGCGAAACTTCACTCACCGGCACATACAGCATAAGCGGCGGCGAGTATCAGCTGAGCTTTCAGAACATCGTCCGCCGCAACTTCCAGATTCTAGGCGGCAGCAACGTCACCTGGGTTGGGGATCCGCTTGACGCGGAGTTGAATGTCGCCGCCGAGTATAACCTCCGAACCTCCCCGGTTAGCCTGGTGGGCGCTTACCTCACCGAACAGGAGACCACATCCTACCGGCGAGCGCTACCGTTTCAGGTACTACTGGAACTGCAAGGGACAATGAGCGAACCTGAGATCAGCTTCCAACTTGATATGCCGTCGGCCGAACGAGGAGCCCTTGCCGGTACCGTCTACAATAGATTGCAGCAAGTCAACGAAAACGAGGCCGAGCGCAATAGACAGGCATTTGCGTTACTGGTGTTTAACCAGTTTCTTGGGGAGGAGTTCACCGGATTTGATCAGGGGGCGGCTGTCGCCTCCGGAGCTCGGAGCAGTGCTGCACGTTTGCTCAGCCGTCAGCTAAACATTATCTCGGCACGTGTTGTTCCTGGCTTGGATCTTTCCTTTGAGATTGAGTCATATGAAGAGATCGGGGAAGAGGGGCCGGAAGGCCGAACCGAGCTGCAGGTGCAGCTAACTCGACAGTTCTTTGAGGATCGAGTTAGTATCGAGCTGGGAGGACGGTTTGAGCTTGAGGGTGAAGGTCGTGAAACTGACGATGTAGATGGTTTTGCAGGAGATGTTGTGGTTGAGTATCTTATAACAGAGGACGGTCGATATCGTATTCGCGGCTTTCAGCGTCGGGAATATGAAGGTCCAATCGAAGGTACACAGGCTACGACCGGCGTGGCCATCGTATACACGCGGCGCTTTGACCGCTTTCTGGACCTATTCCGGCGACCGCAAGAAGAAACCGACACACAGCTTCCTAACTCAGGTATTGAACAGGATCGGTCTTAACTCCATGACCTCTCCATACGATAGCCGAGGTATCTGGTATCGCTTTGTCTTTGCGGTTCTTTGTCTGGTCGTTACCACTTCGTGCGCCACGGTTCGCGGCAATAACGAGCAACCCGAACTCTACCTTGGGGCCGATATCAATATTACCGAGCCTATGCCCCTGGGGGAGCGACGGGCGCTTCAAAGGGCCTATGACTCGGCATTACGCCCTCTGCCCAATAGTTCGCTGCTGGGGCTCTGGCGCCCGCGGTTGCAGCTATTCCAGCTTATGGGTGGTGAAGACGCGGAAGGCATGCGAGGTTGGGTACAAAACCGTTTTGCCGAAGCCCCGGTGCGGTTTTCTGCGGATATTCCGGAATCCAACGCCCAGCGCTTGCTGAATACCAGCTATGCCTGGGGCTATTTCGACGCCGAATTGAGCTACGACGTTGAGAATCCTCGTACAGGCCGTGTTAGGCTGAGTTACCAGATACGACCCGGGCAAAGGTACCAATTGGGCGAGCTCCGCTACGGAGCCGGCGATACAGATGAAAGCGAGCGGCCTGAGTACCTATCTATTGTCGACGAGGCCATTGCACGCCAACTTGAGCTTAGCGAGCTCAGCAAAGGCGACGCATATCACCTCGACGCCCTTGAGCAGGAGCGAATCCGTATAGATGCCGCGCTCAAAGATCAAGGATTTTATGCTTTCAGTACTGAACACCTCATTTTTGAGGGACGGCGTGATCGAGATCAAAAGGTGGTGGATCTGCGTCTTGATGTGCGGGAAGATATCTCTGCACGGGCTGCGCGCCAGTATCGTCTACGCAGGATTTTTCTTTATCTTGAGTACTCGGTGGAAAGTGAGGATCCACCGGAGAATCTTTATGAGCTCGAGGAGATTGCAGAACGGGTCTATATAGTACAGTCGAGCACGGCCTACCGAAGTTCTATTGTCTTGAATGCCTTAGATATCGAGCCGGGAGATCTTTACCAAAGATCCGACCACTTGCGGAGCTTGAGTAGGTTAAGCGATCTCGGTATTTTCCAGTTTACCTCAATTCGCTATCGCGAGACCGACGAGCCGAATCGGCTTGATGCATATGTGTATCTTACTCCCGCGCCGTCGCGTTTGGTGCAGGCCGAACTCCAGGCGGTTTCGCGTTCCGATGACTTTGCCGGCCCGGCCGTTGACCTCACCTACCGTGATATGAACGCTTTTGGTGGTGCCGAAGAGCTCAGTGTTCAGACGAACGCAGCGCTGGAAACACGATTGCGCGAGGAGGCGGGGAGAGTAATCGGCTCTTATGAGTATGGTGCCGAGGCCGGATTGAGCTTTCCTCGAGTGCTGGCTCCGTTTGCGGTTGGTCGGGCGCGTACCGGCTCACTTCCGCGAACGCGAATACGACTAGGGATACAGTCGTTGATACGCGTCGAAAGCTATCGGCTCGACTCAGCGAACGCGCGGTTCGGTTATTCGTGGAGAAGCAACCCACGAGTTAGACATGAACTGGATCCGGTTGATATTACGTTTGTTCGTTCCGGTGAGTTTGCTTCCGAGTTTGAACAGCAGCTGGATGCTAATCCCCTTCTTGCTCGCAGCTTTGAACAACAGTTTCTTGCAGGCAGCAGATATAGCTTCATCTACAGTAATCAAGATCGCAATGAAAGCCGAGCGGTACAATATTTTCAACTGGGGCTTGAGTCATCGGGCGCGGTGCTCAACCTCGCTCAGCAGCTTTCCGGTACGGATGACAGCGGTGATGATGAGCCTGCGGCGTACCTCAATACTCCCTATGCACAGTTTGTCCGCGCTGACGCCGACTTTAGGCAATTTGTTCCGCTCATTGGTTCACAAAGAATCGCCATGCGTCTGCTGGCGGGAATGGGCTATGCCTATGGGAATTCCGCTACGCTACCGCGTATTCGGAAATTTTCGGTGGGTGGAACCAATAGCATGCGCGCCTTTGCAGCGCGAAGTATTGGGCCCGGGAGTATTGCCCCGGAGCTTGACAACTTTGCCGACCGAACGGGTGCGCTGCGGCTTGAGACAAACCTTGAACTCAGGTTTCCTATTACCACACTCTTTCGGGGAGCCGTTTTCTGGGATATCGGTAACATTTGGGAACTGCCGGGCGATACCGACAGCAAAGAAGGTGAGTTCGGCCTTGAGACCTTTCTTAATGATCTGGCTGTGGGTAGCGGGATAGGGCTGCGTTTTGATCCCGGCTTCGCAATCTTGCGACTAGATGTGGCTTTCCCCGTGCGGAAGCCGTGGATCGAAGAGCGAAATGGATGGCTGATTCAGGACATGCGGCCGTTGGAACCTGAGTGGTTACGCGACAACTTGGTCTATAACCTTGCTATTGGGTATCCATTCTAGCTTTTGGCCTTCTTG
>JAIVHN010000124.1 GCA_020201015.1 Spirochaeta sp.
CTACTACATCGCCCAGCTTGACGACACGCACCTCTATCTACGGGGAGAGAAAGACGGGAAACGTTTCTTTATGCTCCCGTGTGGTCCGCCCACTGATCAGGAGCTGTTGCGCGAGCTCACCGAGTCCCACGACTATCTCAAGGGTCTTGCAGAGCGGTTTAGCGACCAAGACCGAGTACGCTTTGAGCAGCTTGGCTACCACCTTGAAGAGGACCGCGATAATTTTGACTACTTGTATCTGAAAAAGGACTTAGCCGAGCTGTCCGGCCGTAAGTTCCACAAGAAGCGCAACCTGGTGAACGGCTTTGTGAACAACTACAGCTACAGCGAGTATCCTATTACTCCCGACAATGTGCACGACGCTTTGGACATTTGTGACCGCTGGAATGATGAGCGAGAGGACGGAGATGAAGGTGACTACGCTGCTGCCCGCGAAGCTCTGGAACGAATGGAAGAGCTCGAGCTTCACGGTTACTTGGTTGCCGTCGAGGGCCAACCGGCCGCCTACACCTTAGGTGAACCGCTGCAAAAAGGGCGCTCATTTGCAGTACATTTTGAGAAAGCAATTGGCGGCTACAAAGGCATTTACCAGTTCATTAACCAGTGTTTTGCATCGGTCTTACCCCGCCACTACCATTACATCAACCGCGAACAGGATTTGGGCGATGACGGCCTGCGCCAGGCAAAAATGACGTATAGACCCTGGGGTTTTGTGAAAAAATATCGCGGACGGATACGCAGCACCGATGAACTGTCGAGCGAGTCAGCACTCGAGTCACGCAAACACCACCAAACAAACAACATTTACGTATGACATTTATGTGCAACAATACATTCACGTTGGATTCTTGTATTAATTCCCTTTGTCGTAGCGGAAGAGCAAGCAGCTAAAGTTTTAGCAGATATCGATTTACAGATTTACTTGGTGTCCTGGCACACCAATTGCAACATACATAAGGACACTATTCTAAGAAACAACGAGGGGCACACGACACACCTTCGGATAAAAGCGTAAACGAGGAGTTTTTTCATGAGTGAGACTAAAACAGCAAAAGACGTGCTTGACCTGATCAAAAAGGAAAATGTGCAGATCGTCGACCTTCGCTTCATGGATTTTCCCGGTCTGTGGCAGCATTTTTCAGTGCCCGCCGGCGAGATTGATGAAGAGACCTTTGAAGACGGTAAAGGTTTTGACGGCTCGAGTATTCGCGGCTGGCAGACCATTAACGAATCCGACATGCTGGTAAAACCGGTACCGGAGACCGCCTTTTTAGACCCCTTCACCGCGCACCCAACCTTGGTCATGAACTGCAACATCTGTGACCCTGTTACCGGCGCCGACTACACGCGCGACCCGCGCAACATTGCGCGCAAGTCCGTGAGCTACCTCCAATCAAGCGGCATTGCCGACACTGCATTTATTGGCCCAGAAGCTGAGTTCTTTATTTTGGACGATGTCCGCTTCTCACAAACTGAAAGCCATGGTTTTTACTACGTCGACTCAATTGAAGGTCGTTGGAATACAGGACGTGAAGAGAATCCAAACCTGGGTTACAAACCGCGCTACAAAGAGGGGTACTTCCCAGTAGCGCCGACAGACAGCATGCAGGATATTCGTAGCGAAATGGTACTTACCATGTTGAACATGGGCATTCCGGTTGAGGCACACCACCACGAGGTTGCCACCGGCGGTCAGTGCGAGATTGACATGCGCTTTGGTGAACTGGTTGCTATGGCCGACAATCTCCTGCGCTATAAATATGTAGTGAAGAACACCGCCCGCAAGTACGGCAAGACCGTCACCTTTATGCCCAAGCCGATCTGGAACGACAACGGCAGCGGCATGCACGTGCATATGTCCTTCTGGAAAGACGGGAAAAACCTGTTCTACGGCGATAACTACGCAGGCCTCAGCCAGACCGCGCTCTGGGCCATTGGTGGAATGCTCAAGCATGCCCCGGCACTCCTTGCTTTCACCAACCCAACTACCAACAGCTACAAGCGACTGGTTCCGGGTTTTGAGGCGCCGGTCAACTTGGCTTACTCACAGCGCAACCGCTCAGCTGCAGTGCGTATTCCTATGTACTCTCAGTCCGAGAAAGCCAAGCGCTTTGAGTTCCGCTGTCCAGATCCCAGCAGCAACCCGTACCTGGCCTTCTCTGCCATGGTAATGGCGGCGGTAGACGGCATTCAGAACAAGATCGACCCGGGCGAGCCCCTGGATAAAGACATCTACGACCTGCCACCTCAGGAAGCCGCCAAGGTACCCAAGACCCCCGGAACTCTCCGTGGTGCGCTTGAGGCACTGCAGGCTGACCATGAGTTCCTGCTCAAGGGCGATGTATTCACCCAGGACGTAGTCGACACATGGATTGAGTACAAAATGGAGAATGAGGTACTGGCGCTTGACCTTCGCCCACACCCGTGGGAGTTTGCGCTGTACTACGATATCTAAGGATATAGTATCTGAGGATATGTACGCGAGTCGGCTTCGAGCCGACCTAACAAATGGTAGCGGTACACGTTACGTGTTTCCTCTCTTGTGTTTGGGCCCCGGACTTCACCTCCCCGGGGCCCTTTTTTATGCTTTAGTGCACAGGGGCAAGCTTTTGTTGGAGAAAAGTGGTAGTGTAGTAATCAAGAACTTCGAGGAGGATGGTAAATGAAAACCACAGGACGAACTTTGATTGTCCTGGGAATTGCGTTTGCGGCGTTCATGGCTGTGAGCACCCCGGCCTATTCCCAAAACTTTAACGACCTTGATGCCGCCGAAGCGGTATTTGAAGACTTTGCAGACGGCATGGCTGGCGCACTGCCTCTGAACTCGGCAATTGGGCTTAACTGGTCAAGCGCACATATTGGGCAGATCATGGGGGTGCCGCCACACTTTGGTCTTGGATTAACCATGGGTGCAACTACACTTCCGTACTCAGCACTGGGTTCTGCGGTAGACGACCTAGGAGCGGACGATCTGGACGACATTCCTTTTGCTGAGTTTCTGGGTCTTCCCCTTCCAGGTTACACCGTAGACGCTCGCATTGGTGGTTTTATACTACCTTTCGATGTCGGTCTCAAGATTGGTGGCATTCCCGCAGGAACCAGCGTGCCGGTACCTGGCCTCGGCAGTGTAGATATGGATTACCTGCTTTTGGGTGGTGATGTCCGCTACCGCGTGGTAGAGGAAAACGCGCTTTTGCCGACCGTAAGCGCGGGCGTTGGCTTTAATTACCTACGCGGCAAGATTGGAGTCGACGGTGTCATTGGGGATGTGGAGATTGCCTCTGTTGAGTATCAAGATCCAAACGACGGTACCCAGAAAACGGTAGACGTATTCCTTACGGATCCGGCTCTTGAGTTCGAGTGGTCGTCACGGGTTCTGGATTTTAAGGTACAGGCAAGCAAAGATATTTTCGTCCTTACGCCGTATCTCGGC
>JAIVHN010000285.1:0-5468 GCA_020201015.1 Spirochaeta sp.
TTATAGATCTGGAGTCAGTGCTGGCGCGGGCCGCAGACGCGGAATACTGGTTTAATCTCAACTATGACTGGAACTCCCGTGCCGATGTTCTCAAGGCCGACCCAAGACTGGCACGGTTTCGCTCATATCAGACCCGGAACATGTATCACTACAACGCGCGCATGCGCGACTCTGGGGCCAACGACTTTTGGGAGTCTGGGGTAGGTCGCCCCGATCTAGCGCTTGCCGACCTGGTACATATAATGCATCCGGATCTCCTGCCGGACCACAGCCTTGTTTACTACCGGAAGCTGGAGTCCTAATGGCCGCACGCCCCGACCTCAATCTCCGTGTTGGACTCCGTGTCAGCCTGCTCCTCCCGCTCTTGGCGCTCGTTGTCATGACGGCCCTTATGCTGGGCTCGGTGCCGGTAGGACCGGCTGATGTAATGCGTGCCCTGTTTCATGGATCCAGCACCGCCCCGGATGCCGAGTTCCGCACCGCTTACATTGTTATACGTGAGGTGCGCTTACCGCGGGTACTACTCGCCATGGGCGCCGGCGCGGCCTTGAGCCTGGCGGGCCTGCTCATGCAGACGGTGTTCCGCAACCCCTTGGCAGGCCCGGGCGTCCTTGGCGTCGGCGCCGGCGCCAGCCTTGGCGTTGCTCTCGTAGTCCTTAGCGGCCTGGGGGCGCAGCTTTCCAGCCCCTCGCTGTTTGCCGCCCTTGGCGGCGCCGGTTTAGTGGTGGCGGTCATTATGGCGGCACACCGAGTTGTAGATGACCCAGTTGTTCTTTTGGTGCTGGGTTTGCTTTTTGGATACGCGGCAAGTGCACTTACTACACTTCTCATGGCGGCCAGTCCGGCAGCCGGTCTTGAACGCTACATCATTTGGAGCTTTGGCTCCTTTGCCTTACCCCCAGGTGCAGTTCAGCCAGCGCTACTCTTTGGGGTAACCGGCGTGGCGGCGCTACTGGCACTCAGAGGATCACACCTTGACGCCCTCCTCCTTGGCCGAGCCTACGCAGAAAGCAGCGGGGTGCACGCGCGAGCGCTGCAGGGCAGCTTGCTGGTTATTGCCAGCGTGCTCACAGGTATCGTGACCGCGTACACCGGGCCAATTTCCTTTGTTGGGGTGGCGGTGCCGCATCTTGCTCGGGGCTATCTGCGTAGTTCGCGACACCGGGTATTGGTTCCAGCAACGGTACTGAGTGGTGCCGTTATAACCGTGTTGGCAGATCTCATTGCACGGGTGCCGGGAAGCGGCCGCGTGCTGCCGCTGAACGCGGTTCTGGCCTTGGTTGGGGTGCCGGTTGTCCTGGTTGTTGTTCTCAAACCCGGCGGTTCAAAGGATGGAGTTCGACTATGAGCGGCCGTTCTCCAACCAGGGAAGGTGCGCTTCTTGAACTGCGGGACATAGAGCTTGCCTACCGCCGAGGGCCGGTTGTACTGCGTGTTCATGCGGAGTCTATATGCGCTGGAGAGCTCTTGGCGCTTGTTGGCCCGAACGGTGGCGGTAAGACTACTCTGCTTCGTTGTACAGCAGGACTGCTTAAGCCGCTGAACGGCACGGTTCGCCTCCGAGATATACAGCTGTACGGCAAAACGGCAATGGCGCGTAATGAACGAGCCCGAGATTTAGCAGTGGTGCTGACCGACCCGGTCGCACCGGCCTATCTTAGGGTGCGAGAAGTGGTAGAACTTGGACGGATTTCCCGTCCTTCAGACCCTAAGACGCTTAGTCGTTCAGTCGAACATGCGCTTGATCTCAGCGGTGCTTTAGTACTTGCTGAGCGTCAGTTGGGTAGTCTCAGTGACGGCGAGCGCCAACGAGTCATGCTTGCGCGAGCGTTGGCGCAGGAGCCGCGGCTGCTGGTGCTGGACGAACCGGCAGCACATCTTGACCCGCCGCATCAGACGTCTCTGTTTCTTCTCCTGCGCAACCTCATTAGCGACGGTGTCATTGAAGCGGCGGCGGTCGCAACCCACCACCTCCATCTTGCGCTCCATTTCTCAGATAGGCTCATGCTGGTAAACGAAACAACTTGCTCGGCAACACCGGCCGAGTTCATTCAGAGTGGTGCGCTTGGTGAGGCCTTTGCTGAACACCCGAATCTTAGGCTTGACTCGGATAAAGGATGGTTTCTTCCTGTTGAACCGGAAACTCACAGCCGGTAGCGACTACACGTGCCGTGCAAGCAGCTGCAAGCAGCGGGGTTACCGTTCCCGAGTAGCGGTGTGCAGCACGACCTCGTACTCATCTACCGTTGTGTCGATATCGACCCGAAGCTCATGGACACCGGACCCGGAATCGAGCGCCCAAAAATACAGGTCATCCAGACCGTCATGCGCGTAAAAAAACTCGGTCGTCCCAAATGCGCGCAGTTGTCGCCCGGCACGGAGAATACTCGGGCCAATGAACTCCGGCCGGTCAACTGCGGTGTAGAGAAAGAGCACATCATGCCCGGTGTCGTTGTGCACCGTAAGCCGCCCAAGCCTCATGCTCATGCGACTTTCAATGAGAGCGTCAGCACTAAGAATGAGTTCATTCCATCCACCGCAGAGCTCTTGACCGCGCAACTGATAATAGGAGCCGCTCACAGAGCGTCCGAGCAGGTCGTACGCCACACACTCGTGACGAGACAACGGCAGAAATGCGGCAAAGCGCTCGCCGGAGCGAAGGCCGGAATCATCGGCAACTATATCGACCCCCCAAGAGCGTGAAGCCGAGGGTGATACAAAGAGGTACAAAAGAGTCTCGCCTGTTGTGTTATGAATATGAAACTGAGAGACGTCTTCCAAAGCAGCAGCTTGTAGCAGGCCGCAGAGCAGAAACGTTCCAAGGAGACATAGTCGGAGCTGCCGACAATTCAGGGCTACCACCCAAGCTGAGCGCGTGGAAGCCATGCTTGAGCATCCTCCCGGAAGTCTTGTGGTACATCGTTCTCTAAAAGAGTTCGAATCCACGGAAGGGCCAAGTGATGATCGCCTCGTGCTAAAAAATACTCTGCAAGCGCATGCACCGTTCTATGATCTTCCGGATCAAGTTGGTATGAAGCAGTAAGCAGATTCTGCGCATTCTCCTGCTCTCCCAAGGCTGAGTACACAAGACCAAGATTACGCATGATAGACGAGTTCCTTCGGTCCACAGCGTATGCGCGGAGCAAACTAACTTTTGCTCGTTTAAAATCACCAATCTTGAGATACAGACTACCAATCCCATACAGCACTTGAGCGCTGCGATATCCAAGTTGCCGCATGTATTCTAGCGCAGTTATGGCCTCGCGGTCTCGACCAGTTTCGCTATAGGCTACAGCAAGCTCCCAGAGAGCAAGCCCGTTGTTAGGTTCTTCGGCAAGGAGCTCCTGTAACCAGTCAACTGCTTCGTGGTACGCGCCGTCTTGGATCAATTGTGCTGCTACCGACACCTCGCCTGCAATATCGTGTGGATTTAGTTATTGGAGCGGGCTTTGGCGGAATCTCGGCGGCAGCTTACTTAGCGCAAGCCGGGTTCCAGGTAACTGTGGTAGAGAAGAATTCTTGGGTCGGTGGGCGAGCTCGACTTCTTGAACGGGACGGGTTTAGGTTCGATATGGGACCAAGCTGGTACTGGATGCCGGATCAACACGACCGTTGGTTTAAGGAGTTCGGCTTTGATCGCTCAAGCCTGTATCAGGCGCGCCGGGTCGATCCAAGTTATAAAGTGTTCTTTGGTGACTCGGAACCCGGGGAGGCGCAAAATGTCGTTACCGTTCCGGCAGACTTTGAAGAAGCATGTCGTATCTTTGCGACGTATGAAAAGGACGGAGACGTCAAGCTGCGCCGCTTTGTAGAACGAGCACGCAGAAAATACAACTTTGCAATTGATCACTTTGTGTACAGAAACTACCGCAGCATTTTTGACATGGTGAACACCACTATGATCAAGAGCCTCCCCCAACTGAACCTCCTCCGCAGTTACCGGGGCATGATCAACTCCTCTTTCTCGCACCCCTATCTCCGCAAGATTCTTGAGTTCCCGGTTGTATTCCTGGGAAGTTTTGCGCGCAAGACTCCTGCGATTTACACACTCATGAACTACATCGACTTTGGTTTGGGAACCTGGTATCCGGAAGGTGGGTTCACTTCAGTAGTGAAAGCCATGCAGCATGTAGCCGAGAAAACCGGAGTCGAGTTTCGCTTCTCAACGCCAGTTACCGGGTTTGAGTTCGAAGCAGGCAAAATTAGCGCCGTACAGGTCGAGTCCGAGCACGGTCAGGAAGAGATCAAGGCGGATATCGTCGTTGCTAATGCAGACTATCATCACGTGGACCAAGAACTGTTGCCGCCGGAGTACCGGAGTTTCTCCCCCCAGTTCTGGGAAAAGCGCACATTAGCTCCAGCTGTGCTGAACTACTACATTGGAGTTCGCAGAAAACTCCCCGAACTCGCGCATCACACCTTTTTCTTTGACACAGACTGGGATGAACACTTTGACACGGTCTACGGTAATCAGCGTTGGCCGACCGACCCACTTTTTTACCTACATCTTCCCTCCGCCACCGATCCACGTTGCGCACCGGAGGGCCACGAGGCGGTCTTTGCATTGGTGCCGGTTGCAGCTGGCCTGCAGGAAGACCCCACGACGCGAGATCACTACTTGAATATCATTCTTGACCGTATTGAGAAACGCGCGGGTATTTCGCTACGCGAAGACATCCTCTTTACCGAGACCATGTCGCACGCCGACTTTGCCGCCGACTACAACGCATACAAGGGCAATGCCTTTGGATTAGGGCAAACTTTATTTCAAACTGCCTATTTTCGGCCCGCCAACCGTTCGCGTAAACTGTCCAATTTGTATTATAGTGGACAGTACACGGTCCCCGGTACCGGAACTACCATGAGTATGATTTCGGGCAAGGTGGCGGCCGACCGAGTTATGGAGGACACGAGAGGATAGTATGCTGAAGAGAATAAGCCTGAAGGCGCGCGTTCTTATATTAGTATTCATTGCAATTGCTCTTATTACGGGCTTTCAAGTGCGGCAGCAAGTAGTTGAGTTTCAGGGCAGTTTAGAGAATGCAAACACAGAGCTTTTTGAGCAGCTTGAATTGAGTTTCCTCGGCTCCGTGGAGTCAGAGCTTGCATATCTTTCCTTGGCGGTACGAACCCTTACCGAGAACCCAGAGATCTCTGCGCAGTTCGCAGAACAAAATCGGGCCGAACTCCTGGATATGCTTGAGGGCTACAATCGCGATCTTATGGCAACCTATGGTATTGCCCAGTTCCAGTTTCACGTGCCGCCCGCAACAAGTTTCCTCCGATATCACGCACCACAGAACTTCGGCGACGATCTCTCGTCGTTTCGTGCGACAGTTGTAGAAGCCAACAGCCAGCAGCGCCCGGTTGTTGGGCTTGAGGTAGGCCGGGGTGGCCCTGGTATGCGCGTTGTGTACCCAGTCTTCCATGACGGAGAACACATCGGAAGTGTTGAGTTTGGCGGGTCC
>JAIVHN010000285.1:5533-8439 GCA_020201015.1 Spirochaeta sp.
ACGGCATTGAGTACGGAGTTGCAATTCGGCAACGGGTGTTTGAACAGGCTCGCCGTCTGGAAACCCAAGCCGAGGATGTTGTACGCGGCGAGTTGGTTTATTACACATTCTCATCCGATTATGCCCGGAGCGTAACCGCAGAGTTTGACGAAGCAGATATGCAGGCCGACACCGGAGGGCGCTTACTCTACGTTCATGAAATACCCATGCGCGACTTTGGCGGTAACGAGATTGGCCATGTGCTGGCAATTGTCGATCGCACCGAAATGGCGGATCAGGTTCAAGCAGCACTGCTCACATCTATCTTAGTAGCGGTAGCTATTGCCGCGGCCGCACTTTTAGTAATTTTCGTTGTAATCCGCTGGTCATTCCGACCCCTCGATGAGGTCGTCTTGATAATGGGTGAGATGTCCACAGGAAACCTCTGCGTCGATGTACAAACCGACCGTGAAGACGAAACGGGAAAACTCATGCACGCGGTACATTTAACTATTGAGGCAATGCGTGGAGTCTTGGGCGATGCGCGGGAGATCTCCGACCAGGTCAGCGCGGGCAGCAATGAACTCTCAGATACGTCTCAGCAGATATCCACCGGTGCAAGCAACCAGGCCGCAGCTGTGGAGCAGGTCTCATCCTCAATAGAAGAGATGGAGTCGACCATTATGCACGCCGCCGAAAATGCAACAACAACCGAACAGATCGCGACGCAGACGGCGGCAAGCGCCGAACGCGGAGGCGAATCGGTACGCTCGACGGTCGAGTCAATGAAGGCAATTGTCGACCGCATTAAGGTCATAGAAGAAATTGCACGCAACACGAATCTCCTTGCACTCAATGCTGCAATTGAGGCGGCGCGTGCCGGTGAGGCCGGTAAAGGCTTTGCAGTCGTAGCCTCCGAGGTACGCAAACTTGCTGAGAGAAGTCAGCAGGCGGCCGGAGAGATTAGCGAGCTCTCTCGCTCAAGCGTGGCTGTAGCCGAGGAAACCGGTGCGATGTTCGAGCAGATTCTGCCCGACATTCGGCGCACAGCGCAGCTGGTTCAGGAAATAAGTCATTCCACAAATGAGCAGCGGGCGGGTACTACACAGATACGCAACGCAGTCACCCAGCTTGACGGCACAATACAGGGGAACGCCTCCGCATCGGAAGAAATGGCTTCCATGGCAGAGGAACTTTCCGCTCAGGCACAGCAACTTGCAGAAACTATTGGGCGCTTCAAGATTGACCGTGAAGGCGATCAGGAAAAAGCGAAGTTGCAGATCGAGCATCAACAAGATTAGGCCTCTGCACGCAATACATGCAGCTGTCAAAATGTAAAGTTGACTCAAGCCACGTAGTTAACGCGACATCTGGTAGGCGCGTTCTATCTCCGATTCGCTAAACTCGTAAGTGGTATTGCAGTTGTGGCACACAGTTCGCAGTGGGAAAGGGCCTTGCTCGCGAATTTCCTTGATCTCGTCTATAGGCATAGCGGCAAGGAAGCGGGCAAAGCGTTCTTTGGAACAGCCGCAGTCAAAGCGCACCTCCCGGGTTCCGACCTCTGCCGCCTCGAAATCGTGAAAGTAGTCGTGAATGGCCAGACTGATATGCCCGGTGAATGGTTGTTTTGAACCCTCGGCAAAGCGCGTAACAGAAAGAGTGCCGTCACCAATAAAGGGACGAGTGTCAAAGCTCTCCGGTGGAGCGTCAATTTGTATAGGAGCGTGTCGCAAATAGCCGCGAACCGAGCCACCGGCGCTAGAGTCGACAACAAAACCACCAGCCGGGCCGTCACAGTCCATTTCAATTCCTACCCGGTCCTGGCCTTTCAAGCTAGCCGAGATTAGCCCGGCAGCAAGATACGCATGCCCGCAGATCAAGGTTTCGAGTACCCCGTAGTTATGGTTTACCCGCATTTCGTTAATCATACGCGTAGCCGATAACAAGGCACCGCGATAATTGCCACGATTGAGGAGGAATAACTCAAGCTCATCCGGGCCAAGACGTTCAAGTTGCTGGAGCACATTGGGGTCGATAAGTGGCTTCTTGATCATGGCCCCCATCATCGGACGGAGCACGCGCCGCTGTCAAGGCGTGTCAAAGCAGGCGCTATACCCGACTGGCTCTGTGAAACTCACTGCCCGCCAGCATTGTCCTCCGGCACCTCAAGCTCTACAGTTTCTATCTCCACCTCGAGTTCCTGCCCATCGGGCGTGAGAAAAAAGAAGCTACCGCTCATACTCCCGCTTGGAGTCTCAAGCTCGGCAATGGTGGTATAACGGAATGTCCGTGCAGGTGGGATTCGAGGCTCATCACCCTCCAGCCAGTCGTCCTCGGCCACATGGAGTCGAGCTTCCTCATCAAAAAAGAGCCACCTTCGCCCGGTTAGTATCAAATCCAAGTTTGTTTGATTGGTGAGCGCAACAGTGTACTGCCATACATAAAAGCCCTGAGCGGAGCTTTCCTCCTCCAGAAACTCTGTATCTATCCTTACTCGCACGCTCTCGGATGGCTCAACCGACTCCTCTACCTCCTCCGCCGAGATCGCTACAACATCCGCAGACAAAAACACAAGACCACACAACAGAGTTACCAGAACTCTGTGCACACTACTCTTCAATTTCCACCTCCCGGATATAGTACTCTCGCACCTTCCGCTCTGTGCCCGCAAGGGTCAACTCGCGCACGCCGGTCACTGCCCTCACCTGAAGCTCCTGCCCGATGTACACAGAGAAGCGCTCGCGCGCATTGCCGCCCTCAAGGTAGTAGTCACGTCCGTCTTCAGTCGACAGAACAATACGTGTAAAGGGCTCGGAACCAACAAGCCGCACTGTGCCTTCAAGTAGACTTGGCTCCGGTTCGGGAGCAGGCTCGGAGGATGGGAGGGCCTGAGCATTCACCGCGGCGAACAATATGAGCAGAAGTGC
>JAIVHN010000013.1 GCA_020201015.1 Spirochaeta sp.
GCTGAGACTGCCGAGCAGTTTGCCCAGAAGTATGGCCCTGGGAAAGGGCCGTCGGCCCCAGGCTTTCAGGGGGGGGCTCCCGGCAGTAGTGAGGCGAGTGGCGGCCGCAGCGGAAGTGGCCGTGCCAGCGGTGCCAGCGGAAGCGGCGGAAGCGGCGGAAGCGTTGGCGGGCAGAATCTCTCGGAATCGGCAAAGGCATACTACGAAGCGGTCTCGAGCTTCAGCCGCGACGACTTCACAAAGGCACTTGAGCAGTTCAAGCAGGTGGCGGCATCTGGTGGTGACGAAGAGTATGTGCTAAAAGCGACCTTTGAGATTGGCCGGTGTCTATTTGGGCTTGAACGATACGACGCAGTTATTAAACACTACACCGGCCTTATTCAGAAATTTCCTCGACTGCCGGATCTGAACGAGGCCCTTTTCTATTTGGGGCGTGCATATCAGGCATCTGGGGATGCGTCCCGTGCAGCTTCTTTCTTCAAGAAAATCCTCTCGATGGATGATGTAGATGAAGGCCTGCGTCGGAAGGTAAACAAAGCCGTACGCGCGCTGGAGGGCAACTAAGTCATGGATATGAATCTAGCCGCCTTTGAACGCTTTGCGGTGCACTTTCACAAGGGAGATCTTCTGTTTTGTGAGTACGAGCCGGGAGATGCCTTTTATCTTATACAAAAAGGTCGTGTGCAGATCTCGAAGATCATGGGCGATATAGAAAAGACTATTGATATTCTCCAGCCAGGGGAAATCTTCGGGGAGATGGCAATTCTTGAGGAAGCGCCCCGGTCGGCAAATGCTGTTGCCTTAGATGATGTCAAAGTTTTAGAGTTCAACCGCGCGAACTTCGAGGTACTCATGCGCGGCAACCCTCAAATTGCACTTAAGCTACTCAAACTCTTCACGAAGCGAATTTATGACCAACGTCGACGGTTCATGATTCTTACTTTGGAAGATATCCACGCCAAGGTGGCCGATGTGTTTTTAATGATTGACGAGTCTCAACCATCAAAAGAAGCGGACACCGGGCAACGCGTGTTCTACACCACACCCGACGATATTGGTCACTGGGCTGGTATTTCCCCGGAAAAAAGCCGGGAAGTGCTGCAGCACTTTGTCAGTCAGCGCCGTGTTGAGATTTATCAAGACCGAATCGTCGTCCGCAATATCAATGACTTTGCCCGGTTTGTGAACTCACGGCGAAAACGCTAAGCTCCGGAGTTTCCACTTTCCGTTCTCACGCGCTCTACCGGTACAAGCGATGCTCGTTCCCGAAGGCGAGTTGTGGCTTTAAAACGGGGTACTGCGTGCTCCGCTTTTGCAGGAATGAGCAGCTCCGCACCTGTTGCCGGGTTACGTCCCACGCGTGCTTTTTGTGCTGCGCGAACATGCAGATCCACCGTACCAAGCTGACCCAATGACACGCGTTCACCAAGCATAAGCCCGGTCTCAATAGTCATGAGGTAGTCGTCAATGATGGACTTAGCTTGAGCCTGGGTTGCTCCATTGCGAGCTGCAACATACTGCACAATGGAGCGCAGCGTAAAACGGTCTGGTGCCCCCTCCGGGTCGGCTGTAAGTGTTCTGTTGGCATGTACAAAGCTGTTAGTCAGAAAGATTGAGGCCTGACGTAGGCGTTCAACCTGATCTGCTGGCTTCACGTCCTCTGAAAAAGAAGCAATGAACAAGATTTCTGAACTTCTTTTAATTGGAGCCCCCGAGAAAGCTGCCACGCTATCTACACGGAGGTCGTCGGTTAGCTGAACTGCGTCGGCGCCTGTTAGCTCGGGTACGTCGCTGCGCAGAGCAATACTGGCATACTCAAAGCTGCGTATCGGTGACACTTCCGGACTGCTTGCCGCCGTGCCGCCCACGTCGACGGGACCCAAGACTATGAGAGACCCGGAATAGGTCAGAAGCAATGCCCCGCGTGGGTCTGCGGCTGAAAATTCATCCTCTCTCGTCATATGCAGAGACTCAATCTGTTCATGAAACAGGTGAGTTTTCTCAAACCAGTTTTCTACTACCGCCGGAAGAGCCTCCTCGGTTGAGCCAATACTCGTTTGTTGTGCAACGGATTCAAGGTGCCGCTTCATTTTTTCAGATAGTTGCTCGAACTGTTCCACAATATACTCCTCAGAACTGGAATTCCTACACAAACCGTGCAATGCTCTGAATATACCACATTTTAAAGGAGTCACCGTGGGAGAATACTTAGATCAAATTCCGGAAAAGATCCAGGAACACATTCGACGAATAACAGCTAGCTCCGGCTTACCGGATGCCGCAGAGTCGGTGGAACGAATTGCCGAGGGTTGGCTTGAGAAAAAGACTCTGTTTGAACGGCGGATGAGTGAAAATGGAATGAACGAGGTCATGCTCTTTGACGGTGAGGAGTCCCATGGAGCGCTCATCTTCACCTATTCCGGATCACTACTCACCATCGGGCCAGCCACCGAAACCGGGCGCACGGTTGAGTATACCTCTATTGGGCTTCGGCAAGATGTACCCGATAGTGCCGTCGCGAATGATAGCTCTTTCAAGGGAGATATACTCGTTGACTCGGTGGCCGAGTTTACGGATGGGCCTATTGTGAAAAGCTCACCGGTGTTGGCAATTGCTGTTCTTGGAGAGGATTTGGATCCGGAGGAAGAGCAAGACCTGCTCAGTGAAGTTACCCAGGTTCTAACCGAGGATTTTGTAGAGGTGAACAAGACCATTGTGCAGTCCTAATGAGTACCACTGACAAGCTTATAGACGCACTGCACCGTATTTCGGTTCGCAGCAAACCACCTGCGGCGCCTGAGACAGCCGACGAGTTGGAGGCTGTCTGTCGGGTTTTGGAGTCCGAGGACCCGCAGCTGCGGCCAGCTGCGTCAGACGGACATCCAGGGGGTGTCGTGTACCTGCGTCCCGAGCTGCCTTTGGTGGTGCTGCCGGACATACATGGACGAATCGAGTTGGTATTGGCAGCGTTGTCGGCCTCGTATCCGGACCACGGAATTGAGCAGCCGTTGCTTTATGCCCTGGATTCTGGCCGCGCACAGCTTCTGTTTGTCGGGGACTACGTGCATGCAGAGGCTCGCGCGCGGGAGCGATGGATGCATGCATTCGAAGAGTTCAGCGGTGGTTTCAAGAAACATGTCGCTATGGATCAAGAAATGAACGAGAGCCTCGGGGTGTTGCAGGTGTTTGCGTTGCTTAAGCGGGCATATCCCGATATGGTGCATGGACTCAAGGGAAACCACGAAAATATCAGCAATGAAGAAGGCGAGGGAAACCATTCATTTGGCAAGTTTGTGCTTGAAGGCGCTATGGTGGCCGAGTACATGGACCGCTTCTACGGCGGGGCGGCGTTTGAGGCTCTGTATAGGCTGGAGAAGTCATTGCCGCTGCTTGCAGTGGGTTCGTCCTATCTCATAAGTCATGCCGAACCTGCTCGGTTCTTCGAGCGAGAGGAAGTTATCGAGTATCGACGCTCCCCTGAAGTTGTAGAGGGACTGACCTGGACCGATAACGACCAGGCCGAGCCTGGAGCTGTGTATGCCATGCTGGAGCACTATCTACGGCACAGTGAGCCGAGTGAGGCAATCTATTTGGGCGGACATCGACCCGTTCAGGATTTGTATGCTCTCCGGGCGGAAGGGCGCTATGTTCAGTTTCATAATCCGGCGCGTTATGGTGCAGCTGTTCCACCCGTGAATAGATTGTTTGATCCCGAGCGTGATGTGCTGGAACTTCAGAACAACAGGACGATTTTTGATGGCTAAGGCGATTGAGTCTATTGGAAAGTACCGCGTCCTCAAACAACTGGCCCAAGGCGGTATGGGGGCGGTCTACACTGCGCAGCACCCGACACTTGATCGCACCGTCATAATTAAAAAACTCACCCTGCGGGGAAGTGCGGATATTCGCGAGCGGTTCCGCCGTGAGGCGCAGATCATGATGGACTTGCGAAACGATGCAATAGTCGATGTCTACGACCATTTCCGGGAAGGCTCGTCTTACTACATCGTCCTTGAGTACGTTGACGGGCTGTCGCTGGAGAACCTTATTCAGAGGCGACGCTACCTTCCAAGTGCTATGGCGTTGCTCATTGTGCGGGAGGTCTGTCGTGGCTTGGCATACGCTCACGAACGTGGAGTGGTGCACCGCGACATTAAGCCCGCCAACATCCTGATATCAAACGAGGGTGAGGTAAAACTTGTCGATTTTGGAATTGCGACGATCCATGGTAGTGAGGTGCCGTCGGAACTTACTCGGGAGGGAATGACTCTTGGGACGCCGAGTTATATGGCCCCGGAACAGTTCCACAATACCCGCGCGGTCAATCACCGGGCCGACATCTACTCGGTGGGTGTTGTTCTGTATGAAATGGTCACCGGCAAAAAGCCGTATCCGGCATCGTTCTCAGCCGAGGTGGTCGCCAAGATTCAGAAAGGTCGATATCCACGCCCGCGAGGCGTTAATCCAAAGGTGTCGGCGTTTGCCGCCCGTCTGATCCGGCGGCTGCTGAAGCCGCGTCCGGAACGCCGCTTTTCCGATTTAGAACAGGTGATCCGGCGAATTAATCGTCATTTGCGGCTGAAACCTCATGGACGGGCAACAGCGCAGATTAAGCGCTACCTGGCGGGTGAAGAGACGGCTGGCATGGTTCGTCGGAGCAAGGGTTTCGTTGCGGCGGTGTTGCTCGTGTGTGCGCTGCCGCTTGTGTTTGGGGCGGCCTGGGGAGTACGCCGGGGGTATCACCGGGAGCTGTTTATGCCCGGAGAGTATGGTGCGCTTCATGCTATGGCGCGGGTGAGGAAGACCGGCAAAGATGTACAGGACATACACGTTACCGGTTATCTTTTTGAGGACGACAATGACGGCATTCCGGCGTTGCCGAACGGGCGTGTTGCATTTGCGCCTGTACCGGAGATGGAGACGCGACAGTTCTATGTATTTCGTGCACCGCGGCGACTACTTCTGGCGGGCGCATATCGCCTTAAGGTGGAGACCGGTAGCTCTGTATCGTGGCACTCTTTTGAGTTGAGCTCGCTTCGCGAGCTTAGCAACAGCGTTGTGGTCATACCGGGGCGGCCGGAGAACGCGCAGCAGGTGAGCGCCGAGTTCATTGAACTGCTTGCGCTGCCTTTGACGGTAGAGTTTGATATACGTGATCGCAAGAGCGGCCGGCGGCTTGGGGACTCAGTTCAGGTTTGGGTTTATGCTGGGAGTCGTAGGCGTGCGTGGAACGAGCAGGTTGCGGCCGAGTTGCGGAGCGGTAACACCTACCGCTTTCGCTTTGAGCATACTGAGTACAGACCTCAGGAGTTCAGTCTGGCGGTTGGACCGGAGCAGAGTCGGTTGCTGCTCAATGTTGGGCTTGTCCCGAAAACCGAGGAATGAGGAGTAGAGGATGTCGATACTGATCCGACGGCTGGTATATCTCTGTATGGGAATCCTGGGTGGACTTGCCGTGTGGCCTGCGGTCGAGCTCATGCTTAGCCTGCAGCACCTCTTTCCCACGTATCTGCTGTTCAGCCTGAGCTCTGGAGCCATTTTCGGCGCAATTATGGGCGGGTTCTTTGGCATGATTGACGGAATGATTGCGGGTGCCGTGCGACGCATTCTGAGTGGCGCCGGTTTTGGCGTGCTGCTCGGCGCCGGGGGCGGTGCGCTTGGGTTTTTTGTGGGGCAAATGCTCCTGTTCCTGCTTGGTGATCCCGAATTTCTGGGCATCGCGGTGTCTCGAGCGCTTGGTTGGGCAATTTTGGGGGCGTTTGTTGGTGCCTCCGAGGGAGTGCGGCGCCGGTCCCCGCGGCGTGTTGGTGTAGGAGTTGTTGGGGGGTTCCTCGGCGGCCTGCTTGGCGGAGCAGCTATCGAGCTTGTGCCCTACCGTTTGCCGGTCGAGGTGGCACGCCCGGCCGGACTGCTACTGTACGGACTACTGGTTAGCGGCATGTACAGTTTGGTAGAAAGCAGACAAAGTAGCGGTTTGCTTAGACTCTTGAACGGACTGTATAAGGGCAAAGAGTTTATTCTCAATCAACGCAGTATTTGCATAGGAGCCTGGCGAGGGAGTGATGTCTTCCTTTCCGGCTATAACCGCGTTGCCGAGAGACACGCCGAGGTTAAAGAAGCCAAGGGTGAGCTTGCGCTGGTTGCACTGAGTGAAGAGTACCCTACCAAGGTTAATGATGAGCAGGTTGCGCTTGATTCGCAGCAGGTGCTCAAGTTTGATGATGTGATACAAATAGGGGCCGCCAAGTTTCTCTTCCGCCCTCTCCTGGTTTTAGGCGTGGTATTTCTTACTACGATGGTGGGTGGCTCGGTACGACTGGAGGCTCAAAACCTGCGTGTGGGTCAGGTAGACACCGCTCGATTACTCACTCATCAAACGGTTGACATCTACCTTGGTCTTACAGACTCCGCAGGCAACACTATTGAAGGATTAACTGCGGATCAGTTGCGGGTGTACGAGTCGGCCAATGGGGTTGATTTCACTCGCGTACCGGTTATAGCGGTCGAACAACGCGCTGCCGAGGCCGAAGGAGTCACGGTGTTGCTGCTTGTCGATAACTCGGGAAGTATGTATGACACCATTGGCGGAAACTCTACGCAGAACCCAAGCGAAACCCGAATGGCCGGTGTAAAGACAGCAATTCGTAGCTTTCTCAATGAGATTAACAATCCGCGGGACCGCGTGGGGCTAGCCGCATTTAATACAAACTATGAGTTGCTCATTGAAGCTACCAATTCGTTACGCACCGTTGAACTCTTGCTTGACTCGATACGTGAACCGGAGTCGGAGGACGCCTACACGGAGCTGTATCGTGCTGTTTTGTCGGCCACCGACGAACTAGAAGTTGTCGAGGGCAGGCGAGCGCTCCTTGTTCTCAGTGACGGAGAGAACTATCCCTACTCGGTCCACAGTGGTCGCTCGCATCCGGTGCATGGTGAAGAACTTGTGAGCGCTGATGATACAATTGATCATTTGCAGCGTAGCGCCGTTGGGGCATTTGGTATTAGCTTTGCGGGTGGTACCGATCCTATGCTCCGGGAAATTGCTGTAACGAGCGGAGGGCTGGTCTACGACGCCGCTGACGGCGATGAACTTGGTGCCGTTTATTCAGATATTCGGGAACGTATTCTTCAGGAATATCGTGTCCGCTACCGAGCGGCCATAAAGCCGACGGAACAACGGTATCTGCGAGTAGTCGTAGAAATACCGGAGGGCGCAGCCGAGGAGGAGCGTAGTTATTTTGCGGGCACCTTGTTTGGACTCCCGCGTGAAGACTTTGGTCCCCTCTTTGGTATTCCTTTGCTTGTGGCTGTCTTGCTGGCAGCTGCTCTTGCACGCCTGCGTTTTCTTAACCGGCGTACGACAGCAAATGTTGAGATACTGAATCTGCGGGGACGCTCTACTCAGGTCCTCAATTTAAGCGGGCAGCAGACGGTTATTGGTGCAAGCGCTGATGCAGACATCACGCTGAGCTCTTCCCCGGACATGCAGGACCGGCACGCTACTATTGTGTTAGACGAAAAGAAGGGGACCTACACCGTTGTAAGTGCCCAGCCGGTAGAGGTGAATAACCAACCAACAACGCGGCGTAATCTTGAGCCGGGCGATGTCATTCAGCTACCGGGAGCCACCGTGGTTTTTGACCGACCCGAGCGACGGGATGTTACCGACCGACCCGAATGATGCAAATAAGCGGATAAGTTGCACTAAGCCTCGCTATCTTGACGTAATCTTAACACAACTCCGACTCAGTCTGGACACGCAGTGCGTACACTCAAGGTATCAAAAGCAAGGAGGAAGTAAATGAAAAAACTTCTATTGAGTATGGTGTTAGTGGGATCAATGAGCCTTCTCTTCTTGGCCTGTGAACCGGTCGATGGTGACTTTGAACAGCCGATGGAAGAGCCAATGGAACAGCCGATGGAAGAAGACAACGGCTTTTAAGACATGGACGAAAACACCTCGTAAGATCTATCTTGCGAGGTGTTAATACGTCATAAGTTGGTCAAACACTAATAAGGAGTACAATAATGAAACAGAATAAAAGAACAAAAAAAACAGTAACCCCACTGATTATGGGGGCGATAATTGGGGCGGTTAGCATGGTCTTTGCAGCGCCGGTCGTTGCGCAGACTGGTTTTGAAGCGCCGCCGCAGCAGGCTGAAGTTGATGTTAGCGACGGCGAACTGGCCGATTTTGCAGTTGCAATGGACGACCTTCAAGAGGTTCAATTTGAGGCTCAGACCGAAGTAAATGAGATGGTTGAAGGTTCGGATTTAGATACTGCGCGTTTTAACGAAATACACAATGCATTGAATAACCCGGAATTTGATATGCCGGAAGATGTTACCAGCGGCGAACGTGATACCTACGACAGCCTCATTAGTGCCATCGCTGAAATTGAGGAGGCGATGCAGGCGGATATTCAAACGGTAGTAACCGAAGCTGGGATGGAGGTTGAGCGTTTCAACGAGATAGCCATGGCTGTGCAGAGTGATCCTACGCTCTTCGAGCGCCTCCAGGAATATATGCAGTAGTTACACCGCTTCCGCAGGATGCAAACTGTTAGCAACTAATCTGAGACGGGGAGTTCCCAAGTGGGCTCCCCGTTTTTTAGGTCTTGACTGCGGAAAGGATGGGTACCAGGAATCAGGGTACTTTCTCGGTCTGAACAAAAGCATAGCCAGGAGTGAGGATTGAACTCACGACCTGCTCATTACGAGTGAGCCGCTCTACCACTGAGCTATCCTGGCGTGTGAGGGGGCAGTATAGCGAAATAGCTACGCCATATCAAGGTTTTTTCCTGCAGCACCGATAATCAACTATGGTTGCCCGCACAGAACAACGCGTGGGGTAGCTTAAAGATGCCCGTGTTGAGTAGACGCGGAGCGGGGGGGATCGTGATACGAGGTTTATACACAGCGGCAAGTGGCATGCATGCTCAGGAACACCGCTTAGATGCGCTTGCAAATAACCTAGCCAATGTGGATACTGCCGCCTACAAGCGGGATCAGTCGGTGCACAAAGCGTTTCCTGAGCTTCTTATACGCCGTATGTCCGACGACGGAGTCCAGCGCGTGCCGTTCATGCGCCCTATAGGCTCAGTCGACAGCGCGCCGGTCGTGGGCAGGCTGGGTACCGGCGTAGAGCAGAACGAAGTTTATACCGTGTACAGTCAGGGATCGTTGAAAGAAAGTACAAACGATTTTGACCTAGCCCTAAATGGTTCCGGCTTTTTTGTTGTGGACACGCCGTACGGGGAACGGCTGACACGTAATGGTTCTTTCATAATAGGCCAGGAAGGGCTCCTATTAACACAGGAGGGCTTTCCGGTGCTGGGTGAGAACGGCCCCATTGAACTCAAACTCAACAATTTCAGAGTCGAAAAGGACGGGCGCATTTTCCATAACCCGCGCTATGCCGACGACCCAAATCGTCTCGTGACCATGCGTGAGAATGAATGGGAGGAGATGGAGGAGCTGGACCAGCTACGCCTAGTGGACGTGCGCCGGCCGCGACATCTGCGTAAACAAGGCAACAGCCTGTACAACTCAACATGGGAGAGCGGGGATCCGCAGGTCATGCAAGGTGACGCGCGACCACAGGTCTTGCAGGGGTACATCGAGACATCAAACGTGAATCCGGTTACCGAGATGGTTGAGATGATTGCGGTTAACCGCGCTTACGAGTCCAATCAGAAAGTAATTGATGCACAAGACCAGAGCACCGGCAAGCTTCTTAATGAAGCCTTGCGAATGTAAGGAGTAAGAACACATGATGCGTGCATTATGGACCGGCGCCTCCGGGATGACTGGCCAGCAATTTAATATTGATACAGTTGCAAATAACCTAAGTAACGTGAACACTACCGGTTTCAAAAAGAACCGGGCCGACTTTCAGGACCTCATTTATCAAACAGTTCGAACTGCTGGCACGCCGGCAACCGAGGAAACCTTAGTTCCGGTGGGGGTGCAGGTTGGACACGGTGCACGAGTGGCCGGAACCCAAAAGATGTTTTCTCAGGGCTCCCTGCAATATACCGAAAACCCCGGTGATATTGCAATTGAAGGTGAAGGCTTCTTTCGAGTGATGATGTATGACGGCAGTTTGGCCTATACGCGTGACGGCGCATTTAAGATCGACGCGGAGGGACAACTGGTTACGTCGGATGGGTACCGTGTTATGCCCGAGATTATTCTACCGGAAGGGTTTCTGCAGAATACGCTAAACATAACCGAGGACGGACGCGTTTTCGTAGAAATGCCCGACATTGACGACCCGATTGAGGTTGGACGCATGGAGCTGTACCGTTTTGTAAACCCGGCTGGGCTGCAGGCGGTAGGAGAGAATGTCTTTAAGGTCTCTGGGGCCTCCGGAGATGCAATTGCAGGTGTCCCGGGTTTTGACGGTATGGGCCGGACGCACCACAAGTTCTTGGAGACTTCGAATGTCGACGCCGTTGAAGAAATGGTAAATATGATTGTGGCTCAGCGTGCGTACGAAATGAACTCACGTACCATTCAAACCACCGACTCTATGCTGGGCATTGCCAACAGCCTGAAACGATAAATGACCGCATCATGGGCAAGGAATAAAAGATGGATGTACTGAACAGCAACATGGCTCGTTTTCACACCGCACAGACCGCCGCAACCGCTACCACCCCGACTATACGAGGTAATGAAGAACGCGAGCATTTGATAGAGGTAACCCAGCAATTCGAAGCGATGTTTGTGAAGCAGATGCTGGATTCCATGCGCGCGAGCCGTGATACTGAGAGTGACTTTCTGCACGGCGGATTTGCCGAGGAAGTTTTTGACGACATGCTCTACAGTGAGTACGCAAAAAAAATGGCAGCAGGTGGCGATTTTGGGATTGCAGAGCTGCTGCAGCAACAGTTTGGGGTAGAATAGCCGTATCTCTTCGTCTCGTTATCGTATAAAAAAGTGGACACCTGACGGAGTTTCTGACCGTTCTCAGGATCGATAATTTATAAGTTTATTGTATGTATCGAATTACGGCAGACAAATGCTAATTTCATGGTTGGCACACTAATTGCAATGTATGCAGTAGGAGTTTACCATGACGAAACGACAGGCCGTGCCGACCGAGCAAGACGATTTGCTACGGTCCTACTTCGACCAGATCAAGAAAACCCCTCTGCTCAGCTTCGAAGAAGAACTCGAGCTTTCTCGACGTATCGAGAAAAAAGATGACGCCGCGCGGCAGCAGTTGATCGAGGCAAATCTACGTTTGGTCGTGAAAATTGCAAAGGCGTATGTAACGCCGGATGTTCCCTTCCTGGACCTGGTGCAAGAAGGTAATATCGGCCTTATGAAAGCAGCCGAAAAATACAGCTATCGCAAAGAGGTGCGTTTTAGCACCTATGCTTCCTGGTGGATTAAACAGTCAATAACCCGCTCACTCTCCAACAAACGTCGGGCAATTCGATTGCCCCATCGTAAGGAAGACTCGCTCAAAAAGATTCAGCGAAGCTTCACCGTTTTAAGC
>JAIVHN010000014.1 GCA_020201015.1 Spirochaeta sp.
GCCCGACATAGCGCTTATTACCAATATAGGTTCTGCGCACATAGGAAATCTTGGTGGCCTGCAGCAAATTGCCCAGGAAAAGAGGCAGGTGTTTTCCTGCTTTAATGGGCGGCAGGCCGGCTTCGTGTACGAAGACGAGCGCTTTTACTCGCTCTTGACGGACGACGTTCAGGGAGAGATGCACAGTTTCGGTCCTCGTAGCATTGCGGGATTTGATGGTTTTGAACTACGCGGACTGGGCGGAAGTATTATCACGTATCACGGGCTTGAAATCCGTTTGCGGCTGCCGGGTGCCTTTAATGTTCGGAATGCTCTTGCTGCGATCGCACTATCTGAATATTTAGGCCTCAATGCGGAGCAGATTCGGGTCGGGCTTGAGCGCGTATCAACTATGTTTGGTCGTGGCGAGATTCTCCGCGGGCCGGTGACGGTTTTGCGTGATTGTTACAACGCCAATCCTGACTCGGTTCGGGAGGCGCTTGAGTTCGTCGCTGCGCTGGACTGGCCGGGCCGTCGAGTTGTCGTGCTTGGGGCAATGAAGGAGTTAGGAGCAAAGGCGGCGGCAGCTCACGCCGAAATCTGTGCTAAGGCAATGGGTACCCACCCGGATGCATTGTTTTTGGTTGGCGAGGAGTTTGCTGCAGCCTACAAAGAAGCTTGTCGCAAAAGTGAGCAACGACGTGACCAGGCCGATTCCGAGCCCGCGGACGATAAGCATGTGTACTACTCAGCCAGTACTACCGGCATTGAGGAACGCCTTTTGCAGTTCGTGCGTGAGGGCGACTTTGTTTTGCTCAAGGGTAGTCGTTCAATAGCCTTGGAAGAGTTGACGTCGAGTATTATGCAGGGGCAAAGGGTGGGCGATTCATGAGTAACGCGCTGCGCGCTGGCCTTATGGTCGAGCGAGTGGATCAACGTCCGGTAGACTCTTTTCTGCTGGCTACGCTGGTACTCTTAGCCGGATTGGGTCTGTCGGTGTTGTTTTCCGCATCCTATTTTCGTGCTGAGCGGCTTTTTGGCGAGCCCTCGTACTTTCTCCAGAGACAGATCGTGTGGCTGGCGCTAGGCATGATTGGAGCAGTTACGGCAACTCGAGTTTCACTAGATGCCTTACGAAAAGTCATACCACTACTGCTTGTCCCAACCTTGGTCCTCATGCTGCTGAGCTTTGTGCCGCGTGTTGGTGTGCAGGTTCTTGGTGCTCGACGATGGATTATACTGTTCGGTTATAGTTTTCAGCCGTCTGAGTTGGTTAAGTTAACGTTGATTCTTTATCTGGCCCACATTCTCAGCTGCAAGCGTGAGCACTTCAACGACCCGCTTAACGCAGTTTTGCCACCAGTACTCATGGTTAGTTTTTTTGTTGCTCTTATCTACGCGCAAAACGACTTTTCCACGGCTTTTTTCGTGCTGCTGATTGCACTGTCAATGTTTTTCGTTTCTGGTTTTCCGTTGCGGTATTTCCTGAGCATGACAATTATGAGTCTACCTGTCGCTACTATTTTACTACTAAGTCGTGAACACCGCGTGCGGCGTGTGTTGGCCTTTATTGAACCGGAACGTGATCCGGCCGGTGCAGGGTACCAAATCTTGGCTTCCCGAGGGGCTTTATCAGATGGTGGACTCTGGGGTGTCGGTATAGGCCGGAGCGTTCGCAAGCTTGGGAGCATACCTGAAGCTCACTCGGACTTTGTGTTTGCCGTACTGGGAGAGGAGTTCGGATACATTGGGGTTATCGTCGTGCTCGGGCTCTTTGCTGTGTTTGCGTACCGCGGTTTCTCTCTTGCAATTCGGCTGGAGGACAACTTCCGTTCTTTTCTTGCCTTTGGACTTACGGCTGGCATTTTTTTTCAAGCGGTTCTTAATATGGCTGTGGTCGTAGGTATGGTGCCTGCGACCGGTATCCCGCTGCCCTTTTTCTCGTCCGGGGGCTCATCAATTGTGGTTTCGCTTGTGATGGTAGGACTCCTGCTGAACCTTTCGCGAGGCGCTTCTGCGTACGAGGGAGGTGTTCGTGGCTGATATGGTTCTTGGACGGCGCGTTTCGCGTAACGGCAGTAGTGGCAAAAGAGCAGTTGTGGCCTTGTGTGTTGCCGGTTGTTTGCTGGTACTCATAGGTCTCGGGGAATTGATATTTCACGTGGCTATAGCCCCGCGTGTGAAAATTGAGCGGGTTATTCTTGAAAGTGACCTACCAATGACTCGAGACGATATATTCGCGATTGCAGGCATCCAAGGGAATGAGAACTATTTTGCGTTTGACGCCGAAAAAGTGCGCTCGCGACTTGAGGCCTTTCCCGCCGTGCGTTCTGCCGATGTGCAGATGAGTTTTCCCAACACTGTGCGCTTGGCGGTGGCTGCTCGAACTCCGTTGGCGGTCGTGCTTACCGGAAGTTCCGGTGAAACCGCGCTGGTGGTTGATGAAGAGGGCTATGTGTTTGAGCCCTTTAGCTCACCCTCGGAAAATGGGCTGCCTATACTGTCCGGGCTTCGGTTTGAACGGTCTGCTATAGGCGCTCGTTTGCCGGAATCGCTCCATGAGACACTTCGCGATTTGGAACACCTGCGTTTACACTCACCGGTCGCCGCATCTCAACTGTCCGAGGTGCGAATAAGTAGGCGCGGGGAATATGAGCATGAGTTAGTTCTTTATCCGTTACATCACCGAATACCGGTTCGTATAGGGCCTCGTCTTGATGAGGAGCTATTGAGTTATGTACTCATGGTGCTCGACGTATTGCGAGGCGACGACGGCTATGAGTCACGAATAACCGAGCTTGATTTTCGAACCGGTGAAGTTGTTTTTCGTTTAGGGGAGAGTGAGTAGTGCGGACCGATCCGTTTATCGTTGGACTTGATATTGGAACCACGAAGATTGCAGCGGTCATTGCCGAGTACGGCGAGACTGGCATGTTGGAGATTGTGGGTGGTAGGGGTTGCTCCGTCGTACGGGCTTCGCCGTGGTGTTGTTATTAACATCGAGTCGACCCTGAAGTCGGTGCACGCTGCGGTTGAGGCGGCGGAGCAGATGGCCGGTTTCGAAGTGCAGCAAATTGTTGTCGGTATTGCCGGTGGACACATTGAGGGTATCAACTCGCGAGGAGTGGTCAAGGTAACGGGTCGGGGGCGGGAGATTACTCAGCATGATGTAGATAGGGTGATTGAGGCCGCACGTGCGGTCTCTATTCCTATGGACCGTGAGGTGCTCCATGTCATTCCTCAGGAGTACATTGTCGACGAACAGGATGGGATAAAAGATCCTCTCGACATGATAGGTGTGCGGCTGGAAGCAGAGGTTCATATTATTACCGGTTCGGTAACATCGGCGCAAAACTTGGTGAAGTGTGTAAATAGGGCTGGCTTTCGTGTAGAGAGTTTTGTGCTGGATTCCCTGGCCTCGGCCCGCGCGGTGCTTTCGCGAGATGAAATGGAACTTGGGGTGCTGGCGCTGGACTTGGGTGGCGGCACGACCGACGTGCTTGTCTATTTAGAAGGGGCGCCTTACTTCACCAGCGTTGTTCCCGTTGGGGGGGCTCAGGTGACCTCGGATTTATCAATCATGCTCAAGACTCCAATGGAGTCGGCAGAGCGCATTAAGCGTGAAGCGGGTTGCTGCTATCTTCCAATGGTGGAGGAGGGCGATCCAGTAATTATCCCAAGCGTTGGGGGTCGGCCGCCGCTCTCAATAGACAAGTCCCGCATCTGCGGAATCGTGCAACCTCGCATGGTAGAGATCTTTTCTATGGCTCGTGAAAAGCTTGAGCAAAAGAACCTGCTGCGGCACTTGGGTGGTGGCATAGTGCTCACCGGCGGTGGTGCTTTGCTGCCGGGTGCGGTTGAGCTTGCTCAAGAAATGTTTGGCTGTGCTGCGCGTGTCGGATTACCGGGGCAGCATGGGGGTTTGACCGATCAGTATCAAACACCGGAGCTGGCAACTGCAGTTGGCTTGGTACTCTATGCGGCCGAGGGTATGGAGCCAGCTGGCGGAAATCGAAAGATAAATAAAGAGAGCGCGTCAATGCTTGGCGGGTTCGGGCGCTGGTTACGGAACTTTTTTGAATAGACTGAAGCGGCACGCCATGCTTGGGGGGTGTGGTGTGCTTGGTTTTACCTGGGAGGGGAAAGAATGAAAATTGAGATCACCGAAGAAAACTCAATGCTGAGTGACAGTTACGGTACACCAACCATCATCAAGGTGATTGGCGTGGGTGGCGGCGGAAGTAACGCCGTCAACCGAATGATCACCGCGGGACTGGCAAATGTTGAGTTCATTGTTGTGAATACCGACCTGCAAGCTTTGAAGCTTGCCAAGGCGGAAATGCGCGTGCCGCTTGGCTCAAAGCTAACTGGTGGGCTTGGGGCGGGCGGAAAGCCCGAAGTTGGGGAGAAGGCGGCACTTGAAGATAAGGAAGAAATCCAAAACATGGTTCGTGGAGCCGACATGGTGTTTATTACCGCTGGCATGGGCGGTGGCACCGGCACCGGAGCTGCTCCGGTAATTGCACAGATTGCTCGTGAGATGGAAATACTCACCGTGGCTGTGGTGACCAAACCCTTTGACTTTGAGGGACGCAAGAAAAAGCGGCTTGCAGATGAGGGTATTGTGAAACTGCGTGAGGCAGTGGATACGCTTATTACTATCCCGAACCAACATCTACTCAAGATTGTGGAGCGAACAACCCCTATCACCGAAGCTTTCCTCATTGCCGACGATGTTCTACGTCAAGGCGTACAGGGAATATCGGACCTCATTACTCGCCCCGGAATGATCAACATCGACTTTGCTGACGTGAAAACTATCATGAACGGGCAAGGAGATGCACTCATGGGCATAGGCGTCGGCAACGGGGACAATCGTGCGGTAGATGCAGCAACGAATGCTATTAACAACCCGCTGCTTGAGGATGCGCGCATTGAAGGGGCCAAGGGAATTCTTGTAAACGTTTCCAGCGGTCTGGACTTCTCTCTTTCGGAGTATGAAGAGGTAATGAGTATCATCACAGCAAATGCAGACGATGATGCTCTCATAATTGCTGGCACCGCCATTGACGAGCTGATGGAAGACGAGGTGAAGGTCTCGGTTATTGCAACCGGATTTGACGCTGACGAAGGGGAGCCGCGTCGCCCAGTGGAAAAAGATGAAAAAGCTCAGGAAGAATTTATTTCCTTAGATCAGTGGGTGCAGATGACCCACCGTGGGAACGGTACTGCCGACGAACAGGGACGTCCGGGTGATGCCGCTAATGAGTTAGGAATTCCCGCCGTTCTGCGCTACGGCAGACGCATGCACGGCGCAGGGAGCGCAAACGGATCATGACCAAGAACGGCCGGCTGCTCCAGCGTTATGAAGACTATCTTCGTGTTGAACTCCGGTTAGCTCTTCGCACTGTGGAGACCTATATGCGCGAGTGCCGGGTATTTGGCGAGTATCTTGATCTCCATAAGCTTGATGCTGGCACAGTAGATGCGACCGAGATCATTGAGTATCTCGTTGACCGGCAGACGGCAAAAAACGGGGTAGACCAACGCACCGTGGCAAAGATTGTGAGTTCGCTGCGCTCTTTCTTTACTTTTCTTACCCTGGAGCAAGAGCGTGAAGACAATCCTGCGCGTCTTGTTGAGATGCCTAAGATGGAGCAACGTATTCCGGGTGTCCTTCGTGTTGAGGAGGTTGAGAGCATTCTATCACTTATTGACACCTCGACGGCTTATGGAATGCGCGATCGGGCTCTCTTTGAGTTGATTTACTCATGTGGGCTGCGGATTTCGGAGGCGGTGGAACTTGAGGCTGACAAGCTCTATCTTGAAGAAGGACTAATTCGGGTTTTCGGTAAAGGTTCGCGAGAGCGACTGGTGCCGGTAGGCGGTGAAGCGGTTTACCGGCTTGGTGTCTACATGGAGCATGGTCGTCCGGCTCTGGTAAAAGGTGACAAACGCTCACCTAAGGTGTTTCTCAATCACCGTGGATTGGGTTTGTCTCGTAAGGGTATGTGGAAACGCTTCCGTGAGTTAACCGCGCGAGCAGGCATTGATGCCAAGGTGCACACGCTGCGGCACTCATACGCAACCCACTTGTTGGACGGCGGTGCAGACCTTCGCGCGGTCCAGGAGCTTCTTGGCCATTCGGATATCAACACTACACAGATCTACACCCACGTTGATAGAGAAGACCTGCGTCAATATCATGCAGAATTTCACCCACGAGGCGCAGGATGAACAATCAGCAGCAACAAAAAGGCGGTAAGTAGATATGAGAGGCTTTGCTCCGAAGCTACTGTCTTCGTTCCTGACCCTGTTTGCGGCTGTGATCGTGCTTTGTTTGGTGCTCGTGCTGAGCTCGTGCGCTCAAGAGAACCGCGAGATGGTTGAGAATTTGTTGGATCTCGAGGGACAAAGTTATGACGAAGCTTCGGGGGAGCGCATACGTGAGCTGCAGAGCGACATAAGTCGCTACCGTTCACGGGTGAATGACGCGATTTCAGGGCTTGCGAACGAAAGTAACGCCCGACGCATGCTGGCTATTGAGTATATGAATAACGGGATGTTTGCCCTTGCCATGGAGGAGTTCGAGCAAGCAGCGGCAGTTCAGACCGAGAATCCGGTGCTCTTTTATTATTCTGGCGTGACGGCGGCCCGTGCGGCAAAGGCAGTTGCGGATGCCGATGAGCGGTTGGAGCTGTTGGAACGGGCGGAGTGGATGTATGAACGTGCAGTTGCATTACGTCCAAACTATCCGGATGCGTGGTATGGCTTAGCGGTGCTCCAGGTTTTTGAGTTGGAGGACGCCGAGGCTGGACTGGAGGCATTGCGTGAGTTGCGGAATAAAGAACCGCAACACATTGAGGGGCGCTTTGTTGAGGCTCGAGCTCTGGTAATGCTGGACCGAGTTCAGGAGGCGGTAGAGGTGTATGAGTTCATTGCACGCGAAGCTCCGAGACCCGAGCAACGAGAAGCTGCACGGCGAAACGCTTCGATTTTGTTACAGGGAGCATGATGTACAGGGAGCATGATAGTGAATACTGGAGATAGACAGTTCGAGGTAGTGCGATTTGCCATCGCCCGAATGCGTTTTTTGCGCAATCGGGAACGATGTCTGCTTGCCGAGACGGTGCGCAGCGAAAGTCTTTTCTCCTCCTTGTCTTTGACTGATCTGGCCTACATTATTGGTCGTCTGCCGGAGTTGCGCAGCTGGGATCCAAACGCCTTGCTGGCAGATGCAGGTGCGGATGCCGAGTATTGTGCTCGCCATGATGTTCGGGTGGCGTGTTACGAAGATAGGGACTATCCGCCGCAACTCCGCACGATAGCCGATGCACCCTATCTGCTGTTCTATCGGGGTGCGTTGCCTTCGCCGGATAACCCGATGGTTGGGATTGTTGGAACGCGCGAGCCAAGCCGTAGCGGCTTTGAAGCGGCTTACGAGCTGGGACGTGAGTTTGGTGCGGTAGGTGTGGCGGTTGTGAGCGGGCTCGCGCGCGGGATAGACGCCGCCGCCCACGACGGATGTATGGCTGGTGGCGCCGCAACCTACGCGGTGGGCGGCGCAGGTATAGACAGGGTGTACCCGGTGTCCAATCGCTGTTTGGCCGGTAGTATTCTTGACCGCGGTGGCGCTCTCTTGAGCGAGTACCCGCCGGGTACACCGCCCATGCGTTATCACTTTCCGGAACGGAATCGAATTATATCGGGACTGGTGCGTTCTGTTGTGGTGGTAGAAGCTCCGCTCGACAGCGGAGCCCTCATAACGGCCGACTTTGCTTTGGATCAAGGACGTGAGCTGTTGGTGCATGAGGTAGGGGTGAGTAGTAAGCAGGGTGAAGGCATTCGAAGATTGGTAGATGACGGTGCGACAACGGTGCGCTGTGCTGGCGATGTATTGGCAGATTGGGGGATGACATTTGAGGGCGATGCCAACGAGGTTGAGTGTGCCGGTACAGCAATGTCAGAGTTGAGTCCGGCCGGTGCCGGGCGCCAGCTGGCTCTTGAGCTGTCGCAGGAGTTGGGTCTGGGGGGAGTGGATGACTGAGCAGCGTGACTCTGTTGATCGGTATACTCGGTATCTTGGAAGCGTGCGCAATCTCAGCGGTGCAACGATCAGGGCTTACGAGCGTGACTTGGTAGCGTTTACCGACTGGCTTGAGTCCGAGGGCCTGTCCATGTCTCAGGTTGACCTTGTTTCTGCGCGGCGTTATGTGGCAGGACTTTCACGCACCGGTGCGGCCGTTTCATCCATTAATCGACGATTATCTGCGCTCAAGGGTTATTACCGTTTTGAGATTCGTCATGGCCGAGCAGAAAGCTCCCCATTTGACTCTGTTCGTAGTCTGAAAGGCGAACGGCGACTACCGGAATTCTTTTTTGGACAGGAAATAGAGCGGCTGCTTGCTATTCCGGGGGGTGACTTTGCTTCGTTGCGCGACCGCGTGCTGCTGGAGTTGCTGTACGCCACCGGGTGCCGCATAAGTGAGTGTCTTGGCATGGATATTTCTAATATCGACTTTAAAAAACGTCAGGTAGTAGTGCATGGCAAGGGTCGCAAAGACCGCCTGGTATTTTTTGGGCCACAGGCCGCACGTACCATCGGCGAATATCTTCCTTTGCGCAGCGCTCTTTTACGGCGTCGCGGCAAGACCGGCGTGCAGGCCCTCATTCTCAATCAGAGTGGTGAACGACTCACAGTTCGCGGCGCTGCCGGACTCTTGCAAAAGCGGATACTCGAAACAGGCATAGTAAAAAATGCTGGGCCACATACATTTCGCCACAGTTTTGCTACCCATGTGTTGGATGCCGGGGCGGATATCCGGGTGGTGCAGGAGCTTTTGGGGCACTCAACGCCCTCTTCAACTCAGGTTTATACCCATGTAGGACTTGGCGCGTTAAAAAAAATCTATACCCAGGCACACCCGCACGGGTCGCGTCGGACAACGAAAGAATTTGATATAGATGAGGCAGTTGTTACAAGGATGGGCGAGTTATGAGTAAGACAGACCACGAGAAAATACGGAGCACTACCGTCGTGGCGGTACGTAAAGAAAATCACACCGCTATGGCCGCCGACGGGCAGGTGACTATGGGAAACACCGTGGTCAAGTCCAGTGCACGCAAGGTAAGAACGATTTACGACGAAAAAATCCTGGTTGGATTTGCTGGCGCAACGGCCGACGCCTTCACTCTCTTTGAGCGCTTTGAGGCTAAGGTCAAAGAGTATGGGGGGGACCTCACTCGGGCGGCGGTTGAACTAGCCAAAGAATGGCGCACCGATCGAGTGCTCAGGCGACTTGAGGCCTTGGTGCTGGTTGCGGACCGCAGCAAGATACTTTTGATCTCAGGGACAGGCGATGTCATTGAACCGGATGACGGAGTGATTGCAATTGGATCCGGCGGTAGTTATGCCTACGCAGCAGCAAGAGCCTACCTGGACAGTTCCTCACTCAACGCACGCGAGATCGCGGAGCGGTCCCTTTCTATTGCGGGGGAGATCTGCATCTACACGAACGCACATACGACGGTGGAGGAACTTTTATGAAACGTGATCTACAGGATCTAACCCCCAAAGAGATTGTTACCGAACTGGACCGCTACATCGTCGGACAGCTCAAGGCAAAAAAGGCGGTCGCTATCGCGCTGCGCAATAGAAGTCGGCGACAGCAGCTTTCCGACGAACTGCGTGACGAGGTGGCGCCGAAGAATATCATTATGATTGGGCCAACCGGTGTTGGGAAAACTGAAATAGCCCGACGTCTGTCTAAGCTCACGGGCGCGCCTTTTATCAAGGTTGAGGCTACCAAGTACACCGAGGTCGGGTATGTGGGGCGAGATGTCGAATCAATGGTGCGCGATCTGGTGTCGCAGGCTGTCGGCATGGTCAAGACCGAGATGCAAGAAGAGGTGAAGGAAGAGGCTCAACGACGGACCGAGGATGCTTTGCTCGACCTCCTGTTGCCTGGGGTTGGAAAGGCCTCTTCAAAATCCTCCCACGCGCATGCGGATGAAAAAGGAGCACACGAGCTACCCGCGCCAGCAGTTCAACCGGATGGAGCTGCAAACGGAGCTGCGAGCGGTGCTGCAAACGAGACTGCAAATGAAACCGGCGATAGTTCACCCGAAGAGCGCGAGTCGCGGACACGAGAGAAGTTTCGCGAGAAACTTCGCGCTGGGAAGCTTGACAGTAAGGAAGTAGAGATACAGGTGACTGCAAACGCGTCACCGGCAATAGAGATTTTCTCAGGTACCGGTTTCGAAGAAATGGATCTCAATCTGGGCAATCTTTCCGGGTTGTTTGGGGGAAAGAAAAAGAAGAAACGCACCACGGTGGAGCGGGCGCGCGAGATCATTCTCCAGGAAGAAATGGAGAAACTTGTTGACGCGGACCAACTGTCGGAACTTGCGCGCCGCCGCGCCGAGCAAATGGGCATTATTTTCATTGACGAAATCGACAAAGTTGCATCGAAAGAGGGGCGCTCAGGTGGTGATGTAAGCCGCGAGGGCGTGCAGCGTGACATTCTTCCCATTGTGGAAGGCTCGAGCGTCACGACCAAGCACGGGATGGTTGACACCTCACACATCCTCTTTATTGCAGCCGGGGCCTTTCACACGTCAAAGCCAAGTGATCTTATTCCTGAGTTGCAGGGACGCTTCCCGCTGCGGGTTGAACTGGAGGCATTGGAGGCAGATGATTTTCTGCGTATCCTCACCCAGCCAAAGAACGCACTTATTCGCCAGTACACCGAGTTGTTGGCTACCGAGGGAGTGACCTTAGATTGGCATGAAGATGCACTACAGCATTTGGCAGAGATTGCTGCCTCGGTGAACTCCAAGACCGAGAATATTGGTGCGCGGCGTCTGCACACAATACTTGAACTGCTCCTTGAAGACATTTCTTTTAACGCGCCAGACCTTAGTGGGCAGACCATACCAATTACGTCGGAGTATGTAGAGGAACGATTGGGCGATGTGGTGCAGGATCAGGACCTGTCGCGCTACATCTTGTAAGACTCAAAAAGCCTAATCTGAGGGGCTTAAGCGACCGAATATGATGATAGAAGATAGATACGGGAAAGGAAGGACGGAATGTTTCTGAACAACAGCTTTGGCAAGACCTTGGATATACTGCATCGCAGTATGGATGTAAGCAGCTTGCGAAACGACGTGATCTCAAACAACATTGCAAACTCGGACACACCTAACTTTAAACGGACGGTGGTCAACTTTGAGACGCAACTGCGGGATGCACTGGACTCGGAAGGGCAGACGCCTAGATTTCAGGAACGTCTGACAAATGAGAATCACATTCCTTTTAGTCGGCCAGTAGATTACCGTGATGTTAGACCTCATCGGTTTCTCGACCACCTGTCGGTTTCAAAGAATAATGGAAATAACGTGGACATCGAAGAAGAGAGTATGAACTTACTCAGCAACCAATTGATGTACACCATGATGACAAACTCGGTTCGCAGTGGGTTTGCCCGCGTGAATCTCGTACTGCGATGAGGGGTTAATTAATGGGAATGTTTGGTAGCATAAACACGGCGGCAGGCGGGCTCACGGTGCAACGGCTCCGACAAGACGTGATTGCCGACAACATTGCGAACGTAAACACAACACGGACTACCGAAGGTGGTGCCTTCCGGCGCAGCCGAGTTATTGTGCGGCCACGTGTGGACGGGCCTTACTGGAAGACACCTTTTGTGCCTGAACAACTTGATAACGGAGTAGGCAAGGGCGTGCGGGTGGTCGGTATCGAAAAAGATATGGATGCGGAACTAAAGCTTGTCTGGGACCCGACTCATCCTGACTCTATTAAGAGCGGGCCAAATGAGGGATATGTTGAAATGCCGAACGTAAACGTCGTGAGCGAGATGGTAGACCTCATATCGGCATCGCGCAGCTACGAGGCTAACATTGCCGTCATAAACGGAGCTAAATCTATGTTCCAGCAGGCACTTAATATAGGAAGGTAATGAATGATTAACTTAGATCCAAGCCAAGTGCGCGGTGATCTGTTTCAGCTTGCTCGAACAAACCAAAACCATGTACGAGGACAATTTGAAGTCCCAACAACTGAAGCAACGGGGAGCTTTGGTGAAATGGTCATGGACGGGCTAAACCAAGTAAACGCACTCGAGCAGCAACATACCGACCTCTCGGTGCGGGCCGTTGTGGATCCGGATAGTGTGAATCCACATGATGTGACGATAGCTGCAGCACAGGCCGAGATGGCACTCAATATCACCAAGAACGTGGTGGATCGAGTTGTGCAGGCATATCGTGACATCACAAATGTACGATAGGACGTTTCCGCCCGGCTAACCCCCGGCGGGGGTGTAGTCGGCTTCGTTCAGTAAGGGAGGGGACATGAACGAATGGCTCAAAAAATTTCGTGAGCAACTCAAGAAAGCCTGGGGCGGATGGCGTCCAGTTCAAAAAGGAATATTTCTGGCCGTTATTGCGGTATCAGTCCTCGGGCTGATATTACTGACGCGCTTCAGTGCGCAACCAAGTATGGTACCGGTGCTGACCCGTCCTGTGTCGGATGAAGTTGCATTAGACCGCATTGGCGCACGCCTTGATCAAGAGAATATCGACTATCGAATATCCGCCGACAACGTTGTGATGGTGGTTGATGAAGTTACCGCGCAACAGGCACGAGCTATTCTGGTGCGGGAGGACTTGATCCCCGAGGACGTTGATCCATTTGAACTCTTTGACATAGACCGTTGGACTCAAACCGACTTTGAACGGAACGTGAATCTTCGTCGTTCAATAACCCGGCAACTTGAACAACACATCACCGCACTCGAGGATGTTGACTCGGCTAGTGTTACACTAGTACTGCCCGAACGCGAGCTTTTTAGTGAGGATCAGAACCCGGTGACGGCTTCGATCATTCTTACACCCAAACCCGGATCCGACATTCGTGACAGTCGCGCCAAGATTGAGGGTATTGAGAAGCTTATTCGTTTAGCGGTAGAGGGCTTGGAAGCCGAGAACATTACCATTACCGATCTGCGTGGCATTGTGTTGAATGATTTTGAACGCATGCAGGACTTTGATCGGCTTGAGCTTACCCGTAGGGAACTCCAGTTAATTAGAAGTCAGGAGCAGGCATATCGTAATTCAATTCTGCAGGCGCTCGCGGGTATGTATGGAGAAGATCGGGTGCGTGTTATTAACGTCAATGTTGATATGGATCTTGGAAAGCGGACGCAGGAAACGGAGGAGCATTTCCCTATAGTTACTCGGCCCAACAACCCGGCAACGCCTTTTGACGACTCGGAGTTTGTACTTTCTATTCCCAGGTCGGTTGAGACGGTGCGCGAAGACTACGAAGGAACTGGGTTCAACCCCCAAGGGCCTCCGGGGCAGGAAGGTCAGACACCGCCAGCGTACCGAGACCTTGAAGGACTCGTAGGACGATGGTCGAGTTCCGAGGACCGTAGCAACTTTGAGATAAATACACGGAGCATAGTAGAAGAAGGTAGCCCCGAGGTTGACCGGATTACGGCCAGCGTTGCAATTGACGGCAGGTGGTCTCGAATATATGACGACCGCGGTAACATAGTAATGAATCCAGATGGAAGCATTGAGCGTGAGTACTCCCCGATATCTGAGGAGAACTTGGTGGTTGCGCGTGATCTTGTTGAACACGCGGTTGGATATAGCCAAGACCGGGGAGATGCGGTTACGGTGCAGCACGTGCAGTTTGACCGTTCCAGTGTCTTCGAAGAGGAGGATGCCGCGTATCGGCGGCAACGACAAATACAGCTGCTGGTTCTCTACGTTTTGATTGGTGTGGCGGTACTTCTGGTATCATTTATCGCGTTCCGACTCATCTCGCGTGAGCTTGAGCGTCGCCGACGACTACGAGAAGAAGAGCTCGCACGGCAGCATCAAGCAATGCGGGAGGCTGCACTGCGGAGTGCTGAGGAAGAAGGCACCGACGTGGAAATGTCGGTCGAAGACCGAGCTCGAATGGAGCTGCAGGAGACTGCTATCAACATGGCCCGCGAGCATCCCGAAGATGTTGCGCAGCTTGTGCGCACCTGGTTGCAGGAGGAATAGCATATGGCCAAAGGAACCCAACCTGCCGGCGGTGGTGCCGCTGGCGGTACACAAAAGAAATCCTCAGGCCACAAGAAGGACCTTACCGGTCGTCAGAAGGCCGCAATATTCCTCGTGACTCTTGGAAGCGAGATTTCGTCCGAGATATTCAAGCATCTGCGTGAAGACGAAATTGAGACACTCACCTTTGAAATTGCTCGCCTTGAAAGTGTGAACTCAGAGGATCGTGATAGTGTCCTGCAAGAATTTCAGGAACTCATGATGGCGCAGGACTTTATCACCTCCGGTGGTATTGAGTATGCGCGTGAGCTCTTAGAAAAATCACTTGGATCTCAGAAGGCTGTTGATATCATCAACCGGCTGACATC
>JAIVHN010000125.1 GCA_020201015.1 Spirochaeta sp.
GCGTTGGGCCTTACCAAACCCCGGCAAGACTCCGAGGGCAACTTCCTCCGGCAGGCCGAGTACGGGATTGACGACATCATCGACACCTACCGCCTGCATTCTGGCGAAATATTCCCGCACAAGACCTTTCGTGCACTGCGACAGATGCTGCAGGCGTTTGGCGAAAAGTACGACGCAACACGCTTTGATCATCTTGTAACCAGGCTCTATGGACAGACGGCCGTTCGTGACGCACTTACGAATCTTGTTCTTACTGCCTA
Organism: Spirochaeta sp.; assembly: GCA_020201015.1. Lineage (GTDB taxonomy): Bacteria > Spirochaetota > Spirochaetia > DSM-27196 > SLAA01 > SLAA01. The sequence goes on from JAIVHN010000125.1 coordinate 261, forward strand.
CGATACCGAGGCTCGGAGGCCGTTTTTCTTCAAGCGAAGGCCCGAACACCATCGGCCAGCTGATGATCTAAACTTTCGCATGCGTGACGCGGCGCGGGCTGGCTGTGCGGCGCCAACTTTTTTTGAACCGGCTTACGTGTCGCCGCTGCCTCCGGCCTTCGGCAACTACTGCCTGGTGGACGGCGCGATTTTTGCCAACAACCCCGCCATGGTTGGGTACATCGAAGCCCGAAAGCTCTTTCCGCGAGCAAAAAAATTTGTGATTCTCTCGCTTGGTACGGGGAGTACGGTAAAGCGTTTTACCTATCATGAGATGAAGAACTGGGGGTATCTCGACTGGGTCTCTCCCGCTAAAGGGGTACCCATTTCCAGCATCGCAATTGACGGTCAGGTAGAGAGCGTGAATTACCAGCTTCGCAAGCTTGCGGGTGTTGAGTTCCACCGACTCGATGCGCCTTTGATTGGATGTAGCGAGGAAATGGACGATGCCGGTGCTGAAAATATGAACTCGCTCCAGCGATTGGCGGACGGGATTATCCGTTCAAATGATGCTCGTCTGGAGACGATCGCACGCACTCTGGTTGGCCAGGGTATACACAGCAAGGAATCACGGTGAGCAACAAAGACTTTCAGTTCCCACGGGTGGGAGTAATTGGTGGGGGGCAACTGGCGCGTATGATGCTCCCGGCCGCCCGACGGCTGGGGGTAGAGCTTGTCGTGCTTGACCCGGCAAAGAATGCGCCAGCAGCTGCGGGAGCAGATGTATTCCTGCAGGGGGATTTGTACGATGAGAATGCACTGCGCAGGTTGGCCGAGTCAGCGGATATACTCACCTTTGAGATTGAGCACACAAATACCGAATTCCTGGCCGCCCTTGAGGCGGAGGGTACAGTAATTCGCCCCTCGTCGAGCGTGTTGCGCACCATACAAGATAAACTCACTCAGAAGCAGATCCTATCGAACGCAGGGCTCGCGGTGCCGCGCTTTGCCGCAGTTCCGGAATCTCAACGCTTTGATCCGCGGTTCCACGATGAGGCAAATATACTTGATGTGGTGGAACTCCCGTCTGAGCTGAGTCCGAACGAGGATAAGGCGCTGCGTCAAGTTGCCGAGGAGGCTGTGCGGGTGCTTGATGGGGTGGGCCTTTTTGCGGTTGAGTTGTTTCTCACCACCGGTGGTTCCGTACTCATAAACGAGATCGCTCCACGGCCGCATAACTCGGGACATCTTACTATTGAGGCGTGTTACACCGACCAATTTGAGCAACACCTGCGTGCAGTGTGCGGTTTGCCACTGGGGGCGGTGACGGTAAAGACGCCCGCAGTTATGTGCAATCTTCTTGGACATGAACGTGCAACAGGTGCCCCGTATCTGAGCGGCGTACAGGACGCGCTGCGTCTGCCGGGGGTTAGTCTGCACTGGTACGGTAAGGCTCAGGTGCGGCCTGGCCGCAAAATGGGGCACATCACCGCAGTCGCATCCGAGCTTGTTGATGCACGTCAGCGCTGTCGAGCAGCGAAAACGGCGGTCAAGGTATACGGTAGCGATCAGGAGTACACGGCACCGATCAGGAGGGCCAGGAATGAATAATGCACAGCTGGTTGCAGTGGTGATGGGGAGCGACTCGGACCTAAAGGTAATGCAGGCTGCCTGCGCCACACTTGAGGAGTTTGGAGTAGATTACCATGTCGATATCCTCTCAGCGCATCGGACACCGCGGCGGATGCTGGAGTTTGCCGAGCAAGCGGCCGAACTCGGCTATCAGGTGATAATTGCAGGCGCCGGTGGCGCGGCCCATCTGCCCGGTATGATTGCGGCGTCGACATCTCTTCCAGTTATTGGCGTACCGGTTTCCGGCAGTAAACTTGATGGGCTAGACTCGCTTCTGTCTATCGTTCAAATGCCCCGCGGGGTACCGGTGGCAACCGTCGCAATTAATAACGCACGAAATGCGGGGCTACTGGCGTTACGAATTCTGGCGTTACATGATCTATCGTTGTCCCAACGCCTCATGAGTTTTCAGCAAAGTGAGGCGGAACGGGTGACCGCGGCCGGGCGTCGACTCGCCAAGCTCGGCCCCTTCGAATATCTGGGTGAGGATATATCCTAAGTAGTTGCCGCATTATTCGGATTCCCCTCCACGCAGGGGCTCCTCCACGCAAGGGAGGGTTAGAGTCACCGTACATCCTTCTCCGGGTAGGCTGCGTAATGAAAGCTCACCGTTTAAATCGGTGACAATTCTGTGGACCAAACTTAATCCCAGTCCAACCCCATGGCACTGGGAGCCTGGAACTCTTGTCGCAGCAGTAACTGAATCTCTCGTCGCGGTGGGTTTCTCGGGTGTGCTTGCGTCCGTGGAAGATTTGGTTGTGAAGTAAGGATCCAGTACTCGTTCCAGATGCTCAGGGAGTATACCATGACCAGAGTCGCTCACTGAAATGTGCACATGATTTGCGGGCGACCGCTGCGGGAGCTGTTGGGGTGGCGGCGCATCCTCTACGCGTACCTGTATCTCACCACCGTTAACTCCTATGGCGGCCGTAGCGTTAGCGAAAATATTTGTGAGCATCTCCTGGAACAAAGCAGGATGTATCGCAATTATATGCTCTCCGGTCAAGCGGCTCCGAATCCTAATGTTTTCCGGAATCTGGCGTTCGAACTCAAAGAGCGCCTCCCGCATGAGATTGAGCAGCGCAACCGGTCGCGCCAGCTCTTTGCCCGTATGAACATTGCTTACATAAGCAATGCGTTGAACAAGATGAGCCCCGGCAGAGGCTGAGGCCTGAATGCCGCGGTGGTAACGACTGAGCTCCTCATCCTGTGCGCCCCTGCGTGTAGCTTTGCCCGTAAGCATAAGAACGTCGGAAAAGGTTGTGTGCAGATCATGAGACAGGCCTGCTCCAAATGTGCACAGAGCCTCGTTCTTGCGTCTGCGTAGAAGATTTTGCTCAGCCGCCCGCATGTGGGTAATGTCTCGTCCAAACCAGAGGACTCGAGCAACTGAGTCAAGCTCGACATCGTCAATCGACCATGAAATCAGGTGTTCCTGTTGGTCATGGCTAGCTGAGAGAATCTCAGCATTGCGTATATGAAGGCCGGACCGGTGCTTCTTTAGAAGACTTTCTACAAGCGGCTTGTTACGCCAAGCGGTAAGCTCGGTAATGTTCATGCCGCTGCATGAATCACGATCCATGCTGAATAACTCGAGTGCAGCCGAATTGAGATCAATGATACCGCCCTTGAGATCCAGCACGAGAATGGGATCGGGGGCGGCCTCAAATACCGCGGTATGCAGTTGGTTAGACGAGAATCCGTCTTGCGTAAGCTCTGGATTGTGGTGGCGAATCCGGGCGGCAATTAGCTCTCGCTCAACAGCAGCCGCCAACGTATTGAGCTTGTTCTTGTTGATGTAGTCACGTGCGCCACGGCGCATTAGGTCGGCAGTGTTATCTTCGCCAATAGAACCGGCCAGGACAATGAAAGGAATGTCCGAGGTCGAATGTGCTTTCTGATACGCAGCAAGACTTTGTAAGGCATGGCGAGCACCAAAGCTTTTGAGCTCATAGTCACAGAGAACCAGGTCCCAGTGTCCTGCATCCAACTGAGTTTCAAAATCCCCCAACGAATCGACCCGCTGAAAATTTACTCGGAGGCCACCGCGCTCGAGGGCCCTTCGCGTGAGAAATGCATCATCTTCGGAGTCGTTTATATGGAGAATACGAAGTTCTCTACCGGTCACACTCATTCCCGCCGTCCCCAATACTTTTTCTTCAACATGCGCGTGCTCTCACTTTGCTGTCTGTCCTCTAGTGTTCCAATGTAACTCTTCGGCTCCCGCATAGTAGCGGCTAAAAAGGCGCCAAACCACAACAAAAAGTGAGGCAATGACCGGGCCAAGGATAAAACCCACCAAGCCCAGCCATGCGATCCCTCCAAAAGTAGCCAGGAGTACCAAGGCCGGATGCATGCCCGAGCTGTCTCCCAGTAACATCGGTTTCAAAATATTTTGGCTGAAACTGACAGCTGCAAAACTAATCCCAAACATGAGGAGACCTGCTACAAGGCGCCCGGACAGCATAAGAACGATTGACCCCGGCACCAAGATCGAGAGCGTCCCAATAAGGGGAACCATTGAGATCACGGCCATGAGCATACCCCACAGGAACGGAGCTGGCAAACCGAAAGTTAAAAACATAATCGCGCCAAACACCCCTTCACCCAGCCCGATGACAACAGTGCTTCTCAGTGTTGCGCCAGCGGTGCGAACCGCTTCATTCGTAATGCGCTCGAAATCATCGTCAGCGAGCGGTAGGAGCGCTTTTATACCGTCAATGAACTTTGGCCCGTCT
>JAIVHN010000015.1 GCA_020201015.1 Spirochaeta sp.
AAACATGAAGCGGTTCTAAGTGAACCAAGCGACGAATATGAGCACCCGACAGTGTTGCAAGATTTACAGAAAGGCTATTTTTTGAATGATCGGGTTTTGCGTTCTGCAAAAGTCAAGGTCGCAATGCCAAGCTAAGGCGCCTGTTTATGAGCCTGCAGGCAAATATGTATGAATAATCCGGTATAACCGAGATAAGAGGAGCAAGACGATGGGGCGAATCATCGGAATAGATTTAGGTACTACTAACTCATGTGTGGCGGTAATGGAGAGCGGTGAGCCAGTTGTTATTCAAAACGCTGAGGGACAACGCACGACTCCATCTATGGTCGCTTACACCAGCAAAGGCGAACGCCTTGTCGGGCAGCCAGCCAAGAACCAGATGGTTACTAATCCAGAAAACACAATCTCCAGCATCAAGCGTTTTATGGGACGTCGCTTTAGTGAGGTGGCGGAAGAGATCTCGATGGTCCCGTACCATATTGGAGAGGACGGCAGCGGCGGAATTCGTGTTAATGTGGACGAAAAGCCATACTCTGCACCGGAGATTTCGGCGGCCATATTGCAAAAGATGAAAGAAACAGCTGAGGATTATCTTGGTGAGAAGGTGACCGAAGCGGTCATAACTGTTCCTGCCTACTTTAACGATTCACAACGCCAAGCTACGAAAGACGCAGGTAAAATTGCCGGTCTGGAAGTTAAGCGAATTGTGAATGAACCAACCGCAGCGGCCCTGGCCTACGGATTTGGGAAAGAGAACAAAGAAGAGCGCATTGCGGTCTATGACCTTGGTGGTGGTACTTTCGACATATCCATACTTGAACTTGGAGACGGCGTTTTTGAAGTAAAGTCGACCAATGGTAATACTCATCTTGGGGGCGATAACTTCGACCAGAAAATTATTGACTGGTTGATTGAAAACTTCCGTAACGACTACGGCATTGATCTAAGCCAGGACCGCATGGCGCTGCAACGCCTCAAAGAGGCGGCTGAAAAAGCGAAGAAAGAGCTTTCCAGCACGCAGAGTACCGACATCAATCTGCCTTTTATTACCGCAGACTCCGGCGGTCCCAAGCACATGCAGTATAACTTAAGCCGATCTAAGTTTGAGCAGATGGTGGGGGAACTGGTGGAGAAGACCAAAGAGCCTTGCCGTCAAGCGCTGAAAGATGCTGGAATCAAAGCTGGTGATATTAATGAAGTGATTTTGGTGGGTGGTTCAACGCGAATGCCTGCTGTGCAAAAACTTGTGAAAGAGCTGTTCGAGCGTGATCCACATAAAGGTGTTAATCCGGACGAAGTAGTTGCTGTTGGGGCGTCAATCCAGGGCGGGATACTTGGCGGTGACGTTAAAGACGTTCTTTTGCTTGATGTTACGCCGTTATCGTTGGGCATTGAGACTCTTGGTGGCGTGTTTACCAAGCTTATTGAACGAAACACAACTATTCCGACGCGAAAAAGCCAGATCTTTAGCACTGCGGCGGACAATCAAAATGCGGTGTCGATACATGTTTTACAGGGTGAGCGCGAGATGGCTGGGCAAAATCGGACGCTTGGCCGCTTTGACTTGGTTGGCATTCCGCCAGCACCGCGGGGAGTTCCTCAGATTGAGGTCGCCTTTGATATTGACGCTAACGGTATTGTGCATGTTTCCGCCAAGGATCTTGGTACCGGAAAGGAGCAGAAGATTCGCATCGAGTCTTCCTCCGGTCTGTCTGAGGACGAGATTAACAAAATGGTGAAGGATGCCGAGTTACACGCTGAGGAAGATCGGAAGGCCAAGGAAGGAGTGGAAGTCCGCAACGAGGCAGACAACTTGGTTTACTCTACCGAGAAATCATTAAGCGATTTCGGCGATAAAATTACGGAAGAGGACAAGGAAAAGGTGAACGCAGCAATTGCGGCGGTCAAAAAGTCCTTGGAGTCGGACGACAATGATGATATTAAGGCAAAGACCGAGGAGCTTAAGCAAGCAGCGTACAGTCTCGCCGAAGAGGCCTATAAAGCGCAGTCGGCTCAAGGTGAAGGTGCCGGACAGGCAGGTGAGACCGAGAACGGCTCTGATGGGTCTTCCGGTGCAACGGGTTCCGGAGGCGGTGACAATGTTGAGGACGCCGACTATGAAGTGGTGGACGACGACGACGACAACGACAAATAATGTCTGCCTATTTGATACTCCGTGAGGGTTCTGTGTGCTACGTAGCGGTTCCAGGTACGCGGTGGTAGTTGAAAACAATGCATTACGTAGGACGACCGAGGCGAGACGAAAGAAACATCGTACAACGCCGACGGTCTGTCCATAGAAAGAAAAGGGTTCGGTCTTGGCGAAACGAGATTACTACGAAATACTGAATGTTCCGAAAGGAGCGTCAAAAGAAGAAATAAAAAAGGCGTACCGCAAGGTCGCTGTTGCCAACCACCCGGACCGAAACCCTGGTAATAAAGAAGCCGAGGATCGTTTTAAAGAGGCTACCGAGGCCTACGAGGTTCTGGCCGACGAACAAAAAAGGCAGGCTTACGACCAGTTCGGTTTTGCTGGAGTTGAAGGCATGGGTGGCGGTTCCGGGCAGGGAGGATTTAGCGCCGCACGGGACTTCGAGGATATTTTTGGCGATTTCTCCGGGGTTTTTGAGTCCTTTTTTGGTGGCGGCGGAGGACAGCGTAGTCGTGGCGGACGAGGTGGGCCAGCACGTGGTGCGGATCTCCGCTACGATCTCTCTGTGTCTTTTAAAGATGCGGTTTTCGGTAAAAAGGTCGATGTCACCTACGAGCATAAGCAGAGTTGTGAGACATGTAAAGGAACTGGCGCTAAGGACGCTTCGGGCGGGAAGAAAACGTGTGAAACCTGTGGGGGCGTAGGGCAAGTTCGACGGAGTTCGGGCTTCTTTTCTATTGCGTCTGTGTGCCCGACCTGCAATGGCGAGGGTTTTGTCATAGAGAACCCTTGTCGCGTGTGTAATGGCTCCGGTGTAACACGAAAACAACGAACGCTGAAGGTTACAATACCCCCAGGCATGGACAACGGAAAGCGCATTAACCTAACCGGGCAGGGAGACGCCGGTCCCAATGGTGGGCCAGCTGGTGATCTTTACGTATTTGTTCATGTAGAGCCGCATGAGTATTTCGAACGTGACGGGTACGATGTGTACTGCATGATTCCTATCAGCATTACGCAGGCCGCCCTGGGCTCCGAGATTAGGGTACCAACCCTGGACGACAAGCGAATAAAACTGAAAGTGCCAGCAGGGACCCAAAACGGAAAGGTATTGCGCATTCGGAACGAGGGTGTGCCACATCTGCACAATGACAAGAAACGTGGCGATATGTACATCAAGATTAATGTCCGCACTCCGGAAAAATTATCCTCGAAGGCCAAGGATCTCCTCAAAGAAGTTTCAGACCTTGAGGGTGAAGATCTTAATCCCCGACCGGTTTCACTTTCGGATATTCGCACTCGAGGTAGGTAGCTCCCAAGCCAGGTAACCACTATATCTGTGAGTACGACTCTGCGAGTACGACTACGTATACAAATCTCGGACGGCTCTTAGGTCTCGGACGGCGCTCATGCACCCGGTGCAAACCGGTTTTTGAGTGCTGCAAAGTAGTCAACGGCGGTCTCGGGCTCAAGGGCGTCGTCCAACTCACTGACCTGCACTAACTCCGTGGGAATCTCATCAATAAAAGGCGACGGAGTTGAGCTTACTCGCTCACGCATAACGCGTCGGTAGCGGCAAGCAGAGAGATAGAGCTTGCGCTTTGCCCTGGTTAGAGCAACGTAAAAGAGTCGGCGCTCTTCTTCCATTGCGTCGGGAGTTTCTTCTACGGACTTGGCATGGGGAATAATGTTGTCCTCGGCACCTGCAAGAAACACAACCTCGTGTTCCAGTCCTTTGGCAGCGTGTATGGTCATGAGCTGCACCTGGCCATCTCCTGTAGCCGCATCCGGGTCGTCCCTTAAGTTAAGGCTTATTCGTGAGAGATAGTCATAGAGTGAGATCTCGAGGTTGTCCGGATCATTTTCGTAGTCGTGAATTGAGGCAATAAAAAGCGTTATATTTCGAAATTTCCACTTGGCAACTTGGTCGTTACGTTGATACTCAACTACCAGGTACTGCCAGTAATCCACCTCGTCAACAAGTGCCTCGAGTGTTTTAGCAATACTCTTACCGGAGAAAAATCGGCTTCGGTAGTCCTTTATGAGGTTCAGGAAGCCCTCAAGATCCGCTTTGGCTCGTGAGCTCAGCGGAGAGTCCTCGGTATTTACCAGGGTCTGCATCGCAATGTGGAGCGATGTTTTTCCACGAGCCGTTTGTTCGTTCAGTATTTCCAAGGTTTTGCGGCCGATTCCGCGTCGCGGGGTGTTGAGTACTCGCAGCAGACTGATGTCGTCATCGGGATTCGCCGCAACTCGCATGTAGGCAATGCAGTCTTTGATCTCACTACGCGAGAAGAAACTCTGACCACCCGAAACCTTGTATGGAATTCTCTGCGCAAGGAACTCCTCCTCAATTGCACGCGACAACGCATTGGTACGAATAAGAACACCCACATCATGGTATTTAAGTTTCTCAGTGACCGATAGAGACTTGATGGTGCGTGCGATATAGCGCGCTTCCTCAGTCTCATCCTCCGGGAAGCATAACTCAATTGGAACTGTAGAAGTTTGGCCGGTCCACAGTTCTTTAGTCCGACGGTTAGTGTTGTGCGCAATCACTTCGTTGGCGGCGCGGAGAATTGTATCGGTCGACCGGTAGTTCTGTTCCAGCTTAATTTCCAAGCGTTCCGGATAATGCCTATCAAACTGAAGAAAGTTTTCGTAATTCGCACCACGCCACGAATAGATTGACTGATCATCGTCACCCACGACACAGACGTTGCGCGACTCTTTGGAAAGTATGTGCATCAGATTGTACTGCTCACTGGATGTATCCTGAAACTCATCTACTAAAATATATCGATATTGCTCTCGCACTTCCGTAAGTACGTCGGGACACTCGGCAAGAATTTTCTGCGGTAAAACTATGAGGTCGTCAAAGTCTACGGCGTTGTAAAGTTTGAGGTGCTCCTGGTGTTCGCGATAAAGCTCAACCAAGTCCGCGTAGTCCTCATTAAGACGAGCCCTACCGGTTTTGACTTTGCTGAATAGATTCAAGGTAAACTTTAGATCAAGCCGATCAAGCGGAAATTGGATCTCGCGTGCTGTCTCTTTAAGTAACGAGATTTGATCCTGTTGGTCGTATATACTAAAATTATCGCGGAATCCAATTCTGGCGATGTATTTCTTGAGCACGCGGACGCCAAATGCGTGGAAGGTGGAGATTGTAAGTCGCGCGAGCTTCTCGCCTGTTAGTTCACGAATCCGTTGCTGCATCTCACGCGAAGCCTTGTTAGTGAAGGTAAGTGCCAATATTGCGCTCTGGGGTACACCAGAGCGCAGCATGTGGGCAATGCGGAAGGTTATTACCCGAGTCTTGCCGGATCCGGCTCCTGCTATGATAAGCACCGGGCCCTCGGTTTGAGTGACGGCACGCGTTTGTTCGGGATTGAGTTGATCTAAGTAGCTCATGGTGTTAGGCCTTATATCACACGCACTCGGCTGTTGCAACGTCGTAGGAAAAATGCCCGAGGAATTCTTTATCGCACAACGCACTTATTCAGGAGAGCGGCAAATAGGGGCCCTCGTCCGCCAGCCCGATCCGGGAGCACAAGGCAGCCATGCTTGCTTAGTTCTGAACCGTGCAACTCGGGAGGAGCTAATATCTCGAACTCACTACCGCGTCTTTGGAGTGCCTTGGCAATGACACCATCATTTTCTAGTGGTGACAGTGCGCATGTTAAATAGAGGAGGATCCCGCCGGGGCGCAGCGCGGTGAGCGCAGCCGCCAACATCGCGTAAGCATCAAGGGCAATGCGGGCACTCCGTTTGGGGCTCCACTCACTCAGTGTTTTTGGTTCCTGTACAAGATGTCGCTCCGAGGAACATGGCGTATCGAGCAGGATGACGTCATACGTGTTCTGCTCATGCAACCCCCATTTTCGGGCGTCGTGTGATGTAATCCGGATTGTTGAGCGCGACCAATCTGGGATTGAGCTAGTAATTACCCGCTGTAAACGAGATCGACGCGCGGCAGACCTTTCGTTTAGGGTAAGATTAAACGCTCCCTCTGGATAGATTGAGAGAAATTTATGCAGTATCGCCACCGACTTGCCGCCCGGCGCGGCACACATATCCAACACGCGCATACCAGGCCTAATATCCAACGCTCCAGCAGCCTCAGCCGAACTAGGATCCAAATAATAACTTTTGCATAAGGGATGACCGAGTTCTTGGTGAATCCCTTCGTGCTGTAGCGACTCGAGCAGCTTAGGCCAACGTCCGGCAAAAATCTGTGAATAGTGGCGATCAAAGCTCTCGGGGCCTTTGCGTTGAGCGGGCTCTTGAGTTTTATGCTCAGTCGATGTCGGTTTGATGCTGGCCGGTGTTTGTTGACTTTCAATATTCGACGGTGTAGTGTCGTGCTGTGAGTATTCAATCTGTGGTTTTTGATCTTGATGGGACATTGCTGGACACTATAGCAGATATCGGCGCTGCCATGAACACCGCCTTAAACGAGGATCTACGCACGGCTACTGGCGTCTTACAAAGCGAAACCGGTTGTTTTCACGCGTGCCTATGATGGTGTGATTGAGCTGGTGCAGACCTTGCGCACGAACGGATACACCCTGGGAATACTCTCGAACAAGAGCCATGAGCTGGTCGTCCAAATTGTAGAGCAATGCCTGCCGTCCGAGTGTTTTATTGAGGTCCGTGGAGTTGGACCTGATACTCCTCACAAACCCGATCCGACTGGAGTGCGCGAAGTTCTTCGAATACTTGAGGCAAAACCGGAAAGGAGCCTTTTTGTCGGGGACTCCGCCGTAGATATCAAGACTGCTTTGGCTGTCGGGGCGGTGTCGGTGGGCGTTAGCTGGGGCTTTCGTCCCGTGGCTGAATTGGAGGATGCCGGGGCGGCATTCATTATTGACAAGCCGCATGAGATCCATAACATTATAGCTTCAATAGATGATGCATATGAGCGAAGGAGATAAATTAGGTGGACATTGAGAGTATCAAGAGCAAAGCTAGTAACTACATCGAGGTAGAAAGCGAGGATCCCTTCAGATCTGAGGTGCAGGAACTTCTACAGAATGAAAACTGGGAGGAGCTTGCGGATCGGTTCTATACTGAAATTGAGTTTGGTACCGGTGGCCTACGTGGTGTCATCGGTGGCGGCTTTAATCGCATCAATCCCTATATTGTTCGCCGAGCAAGCGCCGGGATGGCCGCATACATGGTAGAGGCCGACAACGCGAACTCGGTTGTTATTGCTCATGATTCGCGGCGCTACGCCAAAGAGTTTGCCCTCAATACCGCTTTGGTTTTTGCCGCTTACGGCATTAAGGCGTATCTGTTTTCCGGTCTGCGTCCGACGCCAGAGCTGTCTTTTGCAATCCGTGAGTTAGGTGCGTCCGGTGGAGTAGTGGTCACTGCAAGTCACAATCCACCTGAGTACAACGGGTACAAAGTTTATTGGAACGACGGAGCGCAGGTCGTTGCACCGCATGATGCCGCTATTATTCATAAGGTGCTCGAGATTCAAGGTGCGCCCAGGGCTATGTCATTAGCGGACGCCCAGGCGGCTGGCCTTCTTGAGTATATTGACGAAGACATGGACGTTAAATTCGTAGAAATGGTCAAAAACAACGTGGTTCGTCCCGAGGTGCTTCGCGAGTACGGGGCTGCGGCAAAGGTGGTTTTTACGCCGCTCCATGGAACTGGTGCATATCTTGTTGAGCGAGCCCTTGCTGAGTTCGGTGTGCAGGTCTCAACTGTGCCTGAACAACGTGAGCCGGATGGTGAGTTCCCGACGGTGAAATCACCTAACCCGGAGGAAGGCGCGGCACTTGAAATGGCTATTGCTCAGGGTCGCAGAGAACAGGCGGCTATTGTAATTGGGACCGACCCTGACGGCGATCGAATTGGAATAGCAGTTCCGGACGGTGGTGACTTCCGTCTTATCACCGGTAATCAACTGGGAGCGCTGTTGGTTGACTACGTTTTTTCTTCTCGTGCCGAGCTCGGAACCTTGCCACCGCGGCCTGCTTTTATCAAGACTATTGTCACAACCGAACTTCAGCGGCGCATCGCCGAAAACCTCGGAGCTGCGTGCTACGACACTCTAACCGGCTTTAAGCACATTGCGGGCCTGATCCGTGACTTTGAGCAGCAGGAAGACGGCCCAAACTACGTGATTGGTGGTGAGGAAAGCTACGGCTACATGATCGGCACCGAGGTGCGCGACAAAGATGCGGTGAGCGCGACGGTGTTGACGGTTGAAATGGCGCTGTTCCATGTTTCGCAGGGTAAGAGCGTCTTACAGCGCCTTGAAGAAATCTACTCCGAATATGGCTACTTCCAAGAAGAGACGATCTCGGAGTACTTTTCCGGCCAACAGGGTCAAGAAACGATGCAAGCCATGATGAAAAACCTTCGTGAGGCCCCTCCAAAGGTCTTTGGTGAAATTACCGTAAAAAAGGTGAAAGATTATAAAAACGGAACCAGTTTCGACTGGGCTTCGGGCCGCACAAATCAAGATATCGATCTCCCAAGATCTAATGTTCTCCAGTATTTTCTTGAGGACGGGTCTATCGTGAGTGCGCGCCCTTCCGGGACCGAGCCCAAGATCAAATTTTATGCATCGTGTTGCGACGACGATGAACTTCCGCTTCCCGAAGCAAAAAAACGCGTGGCTGAGAAGCTGGAAATGGTGCGCATTGAAGTTCAAGGCTGGATACAGGAGGCAAAGGCGACTGCTGGCGAGTGATCAAGGGTATACCGAAGGAGTTGAACAATGGATCTTGATGCATCGGTAGACACGTTGCTTTTTACGGCTTTTGATTTCGAAACCACAGGGCTCTATTCAGCCAGTGATCGAGTTTGTGAGATTGGGGCTGTACAGTTTCGTGGAATGGCCGTTTTGTCTGAGTTCAGTGAACTTGTGAATCCCGGCATACCTATTCCGCCCGATGCAGGCGCGGTGAGCGGGATTACCGACATTATGGTGGCGAAACAGCCGGCGGTTGCGGAGATGCTGCCGGTTTTTATGGAGTTTATTGGCGACAGCATACTGGTTGCGCACAATGCTGAGTTTGATGTGGGGTTTCTCCGTGCGGCGCTTCATCGTGAGGGCTTGTCGGATGTAGCAAACAGCATAATTGATACCCAGAAATTGGCGCAGAAGGCATTTCCGCGACGCAGAAGCTATAGTCTGCAGAATCTTGCGGAAGAACTTAACATAGCACCTGGCTCTGCACATCGTGCATTAGACGACGCAGTCTTATGCATGAAGCTGTTTCGCGAGTGTGTTGGAGCGTTAAGTTTCATGGGTGACCTGAGTCTGCGCGAAGTGCTTACGTAGTTTCTGCACGTTCCTACTTTATTTTTCCCAGCAACTTAAGCATATACAGCTCAAGGTAGCGCTCAAGGTCTTTCTTACGCCGGATTTCTGAGAAGGAGTCGTTTTGGGATAGCCGGCGAGCAAGATCGCGAATGCGGTCTGCATCCGGCGGAATCAATCGAAAACCCACTTTCATGCGGCGCAGGAAATCTCGGGTAAGTGAATTGACGTCCTCAATAAGATTGCGCTTTGCACGCTCGTCCAATAGTGGATTCCACCGGTCAGCCAACTCATGTAAGGTTTCATCTATGTTTCTGTTCGTGCCGAGGAACTCTTTCTCAAGACGCTTAATTGCCTTTTGAAACTCGGCCGACTGGGCTTTAGATTTTGTACCCGGAGTTTTGCTGTCGCCGCGCGAGGGTTGGGCGTCGTCGGTGCCGTCTATCACCATCTTTTTGGTGGTTCGTTTACTGAGGGCTGCCGTCTCCGTTAAGCCCTCGGAACTGTCTTCAGAGCGACCGGACGCGTCTTTGGGTGAGCGTACACGGGGCTCGGCAAGGAGCAGTCGGCGCAGAAATCTAACGACCGCGTTAAGGCCGGGCGTGACCATCCAGAAGGGTAAGACGAGGCGGGCGTCGTTATAGAGTTCTTCTCGATTGAGCCCGAGTATCTCTTCAGCACTCTTGAGTCGCGAAGTCTTTGGATAGAACAAGGAGTTGTACTGCTCCTGCATTGCTGCATTGAACTGGGTGTGTTCGCTGCAGGCGAGCAAGAGGCCTTCATCAAGTAAAGCAAGAATAAGCGGGAAGTTTTCGGCCATCATCGCATTAACGCTTTTTGTAAAGGCCTCGTTGGAAACCATTGCCTTAACTTTCTTATCAGCACGCATGTAAGCGGACCATTGGTCTATATAGTGCTTGCGTAGTTCCAGACCGGCAGTAAACACCCCGTCGACGGCAACGCGAATCAGGTTTTCTCTAGCAATGTAGTATTGCCGGTCGTTGGCCGTATTCAGGCGGATGAGGGAACCTAATGCGCCGGATTCTCCGCGTAAAAGTTCTGTGAGATGTTTCGTTATAGCTTCACGGGAAAGATTTTTGCTTAGAGGCACACCACGAGGGTCGGTAAATGCCATAACATCGCTGATAGTATGTGCAAACGGACTACTCCTAAGTGATTGGTCCAGTCGGCGGAAGGCGGAATCTACCTCTTGCGTTTTCTGCGCCCTGCCTTTGTAAAACACGGTTAGATAACTTAGAATGAAGGCGGCCTGGGTGAAGGCATCTTCCTCTGCAAGTCGGTCTTTCTTATTTGAGTAGTCCTTAATAATGATTCCGGCAAATTGAGACCAGAAATGGAAAGTGAAATCGGTAGGTTCGAGGATACCGGACAACACCTGCGCGGGCGTTGTTAACACGGCCGTAATCATGTCCCGAACTGAGGCATCGCGATGAGGAAACACCGCTTGGAGCTTACTCCGCATATAACCGGAATTTCGCTCGCTACGCAGGTAATTTCGAATGCGCTGTACGGTAAGGTCAGGCAATGAACGATTCATTATCTGCGAGGTAATAATGCAACTTGGCAGCTGGTGGGGAAAGATCAAGCGAAGCAGCTGATCATCCTCAGTCGTAGCGCAATGTTCAAGCCACATAATAAAGTCTGTTCCCATGTCCACAATCTGAACAAGCTCTGCAGGCGGGGTAAGCTGCACGGTATCTTCGTTTGGGAAAGGGAGTTCGGGGCGTTGTTCAAGCTTGCGATACTCCGCAGCAACAGTGTCGAAGAAGTAACCGGGATAGTAAACTTTCCCGATGACCTCGCCGTCAAAGACCAGACTGCATTTACCTTGTTCGCTAAGACTATGAAGCTGCGCCCTCACGGTTTCATCGGTATGAGAGATGATATCTTCGAGTTCGGGTTGTTGATCTACATAACGCGCCGCATACTTCTTGGCAAACGAGAAAAGGGCTGACGCCTCAATGTGTGGTGTCTCGGCTCGTCGCGCGTAAACCGAAAGGATTCGCAATAGATGCTCGGATGTCGACATTTCTCCTCCACAGATATCTTACTATATCGCGGAAGCTTCTGCCTGAAAAGGCAAGTGGCTGTCGGCTGCAGATGACCTTTTAGTTTGATTGACACATCCAAAACTACAGTTGTACTATCTACGCATGCGTCACAAATCTGTTAGGTATGGGATCCTTTGCTTGATTGCTATCATGTTTTTGCTTGGGGCCTGTGCAACACCCGAGCCTCCCGTTGTTGAAGAGCCCGAAGTTGATCTCTCGGAGGATGAACGGCCTCATGAACCGGAAGAAGATGATACCGAGAAAGAAACGAAGACCGATGTCGGCGAGCATGAAGACGAGCAGGAAGACGTATCCGATGAAGATATCCACGTAGCAAAAGAAGATTTTGTGATCTCGACCGAGATGTACGAAACTACATTCAACGAGGTGGAAGATTTTATAGCAGAATTGAATGAGATCATTGCGAAGCGTGATTTCGAGCAGTGGAAAGGCCACTTGACTGAGGAATATATCGAGACACACTCCGATGCAGATATTTTGCGCGAGCGCTCAGAGAGCCCGGTACTGAGCCGTAATGATATTCAACTGACGAGTATTGAAGACTATTTTACCTGGGTGGTGGTACCGAGCCGAGCAAATGCACGGCTCGACGACCTGGACTTTATCGGCACCGACAAGGTTGAAGCAATTATGCGTGTCCGTGACCAGGGAGTTATTCTTTATCAACTAAAAAGAGTGGATGATCGCTGGAAAATTGATGTGTTTTAGACTATGCTTTAGCAAGAGTATGCGAAAGAGGAGAAAAACATGGGCAAGCTTGTAGCCATTTCGGTGAGCCTTTTGATCATTTTAGGTTCAACAGCGCTCTGGGCGCAAGAACAAGCGTCTGACGAGGTTTCGGGACGGACCATTGAGGAGCTGTATTTAGAGCAAGCTATTGATCAGCAAATCATTAGAGGGCAGGCGCGCAGCAACACCCGTGAAGCAAAGTTTTTAGCTATTCAAGGTGTGCGGGCCATGGTCCAAAGGGGCGAAATCTCACCGGATAATGCGGAGATGATCCGAGTAGTTGAGGGGCTCGCAAGCGAGGGAGTTGGACGTCAGGTACGTACCAGCGGAGCGGTTTCAAACAATTTTCCCGATGTGCGCCGTGAAGCAGTCGGATTGCTTGGTGATATTGGTGGTCCTATTGCTCAGCGTGCTCTCATTAGAGTTGTACAAGACGACCCGGAGCCTATGGTCCTCGCCGAAGCAGTTTATGGACTTGGTAGCATCGGAAGCAACGAAGATAATGAAGTCACTGCAAACATTGTCGCCGTACTTCGTGGGCAGAATGCTAGAGAAATGCCGGACAACAACCTTGCATTTGCCTCTTTGCTGGCCCTTGAAAAAATTGCTACTGCAAGTGGAGGAATTACCGACCCGACAGTAGTTGACGCACTGTTAGATGTAGCGACCGGCAACTACGTGCGAGAGGTCCGGCTGAAGGCAATAGACGTAATCTACAACCTGCGTGGCGCTTGAATCGAATACCACATCTAATTCAGCGTCGGTAAAACGGCGAAACAGAGCTGTTCTGATCCTCGCCTTTATAAAGCTTTCTCTTCTCATACTCGTTGTTATTGTTTTTACTTTGCATACCGCAATTTCCCGGAGTACTGAGCGGCGAGTTTTTTCTGATTTAGAAATCCTTCCGAACAACCATGTCGGCTTGTTGTTGGGGACAGCAAAGTACCAACCCGGCGGTGGCTTAAACCCGTATTTCATTCATCGCATTGATGCTGCTGTGGAGCTCTACGAGGCAGGTAAGATCAAGTATATTCTAGCCTCCGGAGACAACGAGTACGACTCCTACAATGAGCCGCTTCAAATGAGGCAGACTCTGCTCGAGCGTGGAGTGCCCAGTGAGATTATTATTCTTGACTATGCTGGGTTTAGTACACTTGATTCCGTAGTACGAACAGCAGAAGTCTTTGGCCGTGAAAGTTTTACCGTTATCAGTCAGCGTTTTCACAATGAGCGGGCGGTATATATCGGCTCCTATTACGGCTATGATGTGGTTGGGTATAACGCAGCAGATCTTACCCCGCCTTCCGGTGTTCAGACTCATGTGCGTGAGTATCTTGCTCGCGTAAAAGCTATTTTGGATTTGCATGTTGTGAGGCGTCGCCCTCGGTTTCTGGGCGAGCCTGTCCAAGTTCCTGAGTAGGATGCTTGTGCACAATGCATGTGCGGTGATATCTTCACCGATGTGAGAAAGATAAAAAGTCCGGGTTCTCTTATTGAGGAGCCGCTTCCAATAACACTTGTCACCGGATTTCTGGGGTCGGGTAAAAGCACGTACATCAATCGCATACTGCAGGCATACTCAGGACGTCGCATCGGGCTAGTCGTCAACGAATTTGGTGAGGTCGGTCTTGAGGCAAACATCCTCGAAGCATCAACAGACGATATAGTGGAACTATCCGGCGGTTGTATGTGCTGCCTTTTGCGCAAGGATCTCAGGGAGGCGGTACGAAGACTGCTTCGGAATGATGCGGGACTCGAGCGTATTATAGTTGAAGCGTCCGGCTTATCTGACCCGGTTCCGGTGCAACAGACCTTTGAAAATGCACGGTTTGGTCGTCCGGTACAGCTTGAGTCGGTGATTTGCATGGTCGATCAAGTGAGTTTTCTTGAGCATCGTGTCGATTTCGAAATTCTTGATCATCAGGTCCGTACAGCCGACTTCGTCCTCATCACGAAAAGCGAACAGTCGCCCGAGTCGGCGGCTCTCCTTGAGGAGGTGCTGGGCGAGCTTGCTCCACAGGTTCCAAAGTTTCATGTAGGTGAGGAACCACCGTTGGCGCTACTTGTTGGCGTTGATACAAGTTTCGGCGTTGACACAACTTCGGGAAATCGGCAGGAGTATAAACATGAGTCTGGTGTTCAGCAGCTCTGGTTTGAGTCGATGTACCCTTTTGATCCCGAACGCTTGAAAAAGTTTTTTAGCGAACTGCCGCCAGGAGTTGTCCGTGGCAAGGGAGTGCTCTATTTGGCAAACAAGGATGGAAAAAAACACAAGTTCGTGTTGCAGTTGTCCGGAGCACGGCGTGAGCTGCAGGCCGTCCCGTGGAAGCGGGGCGAAGTCAAGTCCAACGTAGTGCTGCTGATAGGAAAAAATTTCGAACCTCAACAGCTGCGAGAAAAACTAGATACGTGCCTAACTGAACCAGGTGTGGACTTGGTAGCGCGGAATTGGAAAAGAGCATGATACATACGACCAAGGTGCTCCAAATATTTTTCATTCTTTTGATACTCTGCAGCCTGCCATCAATGATAGGTGCTCAGCAAAACCCGTTCTTTTCACCACCGTCAGGCTCGCAGCCGACCGGATCGGGTGAAGCAGAGGCGAGGCCATTCGGTCCGGGCCAAAGCTTTAATTCCGCCTCCCCAGGCCGACTCTTCCCTGCTTTTTCGGCATGGATAACGCGTTTGCAACGCAACGCAAACGAACGAGTAACTGGATATATACAGAGTCTTGTTGAAAATGAGGGACGGAGAGGTGCGGTCTTACCAATATTTGGCGCTGCCTTTCTGTATGGGCTGCTACATGCGTTTTTGCCGGGGCATCGTAAGACTGTTATTCTCTCGTATTATCTTTCGGAAGATGCACGCCTTAGTCATGGTATTCTTGCTGGCGTCTTATTCGCAGTCATGCACGCAAGCTCCGCAGTAGTGATTATTCTTGGGGTCACCTTCTTAACGCAAGGTGCTGTCGCGGGAACCGCAATCCGGGCCGGTGAACAGGTGCAGCTTGTGAGTTCTGGTCTCATCATGCTCTTGGGAGCGTCATTTCTTGTGTTCAAGATTCGGCACGCGAAGCTTCACCGGCGTCGCAATGTGGGGACGCGCACATCTGAAGACCTTGGGTTCGGGACAGCGCCGAGCAGTTCATTTGCGCCCCGAATTCCGGCAGAGCGCTTTTTTCCGCTGGTGGTAGTTAGCGGAATGGTGCCGTGTCCGGGTACGACGCTGTTACTGCTTTTCACTTTATCCTTGGGTCTTGTGGAGGTTGGTGCGATTGCGGTTATAGCGATGTCTACAGGTCTTGCCGTTGCTTTGAGCGGCTTTGCTGTTGCAACCATTCTCTTTAAACAGCATGTGGTTGGATTATTGGAGAATCGGCTGGGGTATGGAGTGCACGTGGCGGTTGAGTTGTTTGGTGCCGGGTTCATTTTCCTCTTTGGTTTGGTTACGATGCTTGCATATTTGTAGATCCATTTAGTACACTTGGCAGATAAGGAGCTTTTCATGTCGTTGTTTAAGAAAAAAAATATCGTTACGTTGTCGGTCCCGGACATTAGTTGCGGGCACTGCGAAATGAAAATACAGAATGCTATTTCCGGTATGCGCGGCGTTGAAAAGGTGAAGCCTGATCATAAAAAAAAGACTGTGACCCTTGAATTATCGGGAGACGAAACGGCAGATATGAATGCAATTACAGAAAGTCTCAGTGAGGCAGGTTACCCGGTAGCTGTCGAATAAACCGTCGCAAACTACCACCGCACCTGAGTGCTCCTCTACCAGTGCATCCATCAATTACGTTGAGCTCTCCAGCATTTCTGCCAACAATTTGCGAACTTCGCGTGGATTATCAACGAAGTAATTTGCTGCGGTTACATTTGCTCCGACTCGAACGGTGAAGGCTGTACTTGGTAAGACGGTGAACATATCCTCGTCGGTATGGTCATCACCAATTGCGATTACAAAGTCCCAGTTTCTTCGTGAGTTCCACATACCTGCCGCGCGACCTTTATTGATATTAGAATTTTTGATCTCAAGGACTTTGTGACCTTCGACAATGGAAAGGTCTAAGTTGCTGGTCAGGTCCAATAGCGCATCCTTGAGTTCACTAAGTCGCACTGCAGCGAGTTCCGGTTCGCAGCGTCGGTAGTGCCACGCCAGAGCAAACTCTTTCTCCTCGACCGAAGAGCCCGGAGTGCGGTCGACATGAAGTTCAAGCATCGGGAGGATCTGATCCTTCCAGTCATTGGAGACGTTCTCAATCAACGCCCACTCAGTATCTCGTTCCCTGAGCCATACGCCATGTCCCGCTACAAGATTAATTGGAAGGGAGCCCAGGTGCTCATCAAGAAACTCCTTACCGCGACCACTGATAATTACGGGCTCTACTCCGGGTAACTCGGCCAAACTGCGTAGTGTAACACAGAGGGATTCGTCCGGAACCGCATGCTCCGGGCGGTCGGTGAAGGATACAAGCGTGCCGTCGTAATCCAAGAGCAATAGCGCGTTGTTGGCTTGCGAGAACTCCTGTATCATTGCAGCACGTGAGCCTTTGGAGAGCTTCCGCGCGAGCGTTCCTTGATGCTGCTCGGCTACCATCTCCAATTTATGGACAAAGTCCTGGGCCCAGTAGTGGATATCGTAGCGTTTCAGCCGCTTGTGCATCCTTCGGTTTCGCCGTTGCTGCTCCTCTTCAGAGAGTTCAAGGGCTTTCTTTAGTGAGTCCGCAATTTCGTCGATGTTGCTCGAGTTAACCACAAAGGCCTCTCCAAGTTCACGTGCGGCACCGGCAGTCTCACTGAGTACAAGTGCGCCTGAGTAGTCACGTTTGGCAGCAACAAATTCTTTGGCAATAAGGTTCATTCCGTCTCTCAATGGGGTTACCAAGAGGGCATTGGCCCGGTTGTACAACGCACAAAGCGAGTCGAACCCGAAGGAACGATAGAAGTATTGTATGGGCGTCCACGTGATAGTACCAAAGCTCCCGTTAATGGTACTGACTAGCTCCTCGATCTCTCGTTTGAGCTCCTTGTATTGAGGTACATCGACTCTAGAGGGGGCTACAATCATGACAAGTACAACCTTCGAATGGTACTCGGGATAGGCTTCTAAGAAACGGTTGAAGGCACGCAGACGTTGTGGAATTCCCTTGGTGTAGTCAAGCCTATCCACCGAGAGCACGACCTTCACCTCGGAAAACCGCGCATTTGCATCTTCAATTTCTTGCATCACCTCAGGCTTCAAACTTGAGTCAAAGTACTTTGCGTAGTCGATTCCCATGGGAAATACATCGACCTGTACCAATCGGTCTTCGTGTGTAATACGCGCCATGTGGTGCTCATTCCCCAACAGGCGACGAACACTACTGAGATAGTGTCGAGCGTAGTCGTAGGTGTGGAAGCCAATAAGATCTGCACCTAAGGTTCCCTCAAGCATCCGTTCGCGCCATGGAAGCAAGCGGAAAATCTCAAAAGAGGGAAACGGAATATGGAGAAAAAACCCGATCTTAGCATCCGGCAGCTCGTCCTTGATGAGCTGAGGAACCAACATGAGTTGATAGTCATGCACCCAGATAGTGTCGCCGGGTTCTGCAATCTCCAACACCGCACGAGCAAAACGTTCATTGATCTCCCGGTAGCTGTTCCAAAGTTCGTTTTCATAGCCCACATAGGTTACAAAGTAGTGGAAGAGGGGCCATATGATATTGTTACAGAAACCAAGATAAAACTTATCAACGTCCTGCGAGCTAAGCGGT
>JAIVHN010000016.1 GCA_020201015.1 Spirochaeta sp.
GGTGTCCGACTGAGACGTAACGCGGTCCATTCCTTTCTTAATTGCGTCCTGGTGTGAGCCAGAAAAGGCGGTGAAGACCAAGTCACCGGCATACGGGTGACGCGAGTGTACATCCATCTGGGTTAGACGCTCGTACTGCATGCGCAAGTACGGGACATCGAAGACCTTGAGCTTGGGATCTACCCCCTGGCTGAAAAGGTTGAGTGCCACCGTGACAATATCAAGGTTGCCGGTGCGTTCGCCGTTTCCAAAGAGTGTGCCTTCTACACGGTCTGCTCCGGCCATGAGGCCAAGCTCGGTTGCAGCTACTCCGGTTCCTCGGTCGTTATGGGTATGAAGACTTACTTGAATGCTCTCGCGTCGCGAAACGTTTCGGCAGAACCACTCAATTTGGTCCGCATATACATTTGGAGTCGCCCATTCCACCGTTGCTGGCAGATTAATGACCGTTTTATTCTCCGGGGTTGGCTGCCACACGTCTAGCACCGCCTCCACGACCTCAAGCGCATACTCCGGCTCGGTGTCGGAGAAACTCTCGGGAGAGTACTGGAATACGACCTCGGTGTCGGGAACGCTTGAGACGAGGTCGCGGACTATCTCAGCACCTTTAATTGCTATGCTTTTGATCTCGTCACGAGAGAGGTTAAAGGTAACCTTTCGCTGCAATGGCGAAGTGCTGTTGTACAGGTGCACAATTGCGCGTTTTGTACCCTGAATGCTCTCAAAGGTGCGACGAATAAGGTGATCGCGGGCCTGGGTGAGCACCTGAATTGAGACATCGTCCGGAATCATGTTGTCGTCTACGAGCTTGCGGACAAAGTCAAAGTCAATCTGCGAAGCCGAGGGGAAGCCCACCTCAATTTCTTTGAATCCCATGTCAACGAGTAAGCGGAACATCTCAATTTTTTGATGAACGCCCATAGGGGTTGCCAGGGCCTGGTTTCCGTCGCGTAGATCTACGCTGCACCACGTGGGTGCGGTGGTGATAACCTTGTCCGGCCAGGCCCCTGGTGTCAGCAACTACGTTGCTCACCCGCTGTTGAGATGCTTAGTAGAACCAATAGGTTGAGAGCGAGGTGATTGTGTGTAGGTGCGGACATTAATTGCTTCATAAAGTTTTACCGGTCTTCTGTTGAATACTAGAAATATTTGCTTCTGTCAAGCCACAAACCCTGTGGAATGCATATAATGCAGTGTGCGATGGAAAACTTGTTTGCACACACGGCCGACTATTACGACCTTGATACCCGTTTTATGCCCGGCACCGACCTTGACCTGTATCGCGAACTCCTTGAAATTCAAGGGGATCCGGTGCTCGAACTGGCATCCGGCACCGGCCGAATTAGCATTCCCTTGGCTGAGTCAGGGGCTTCGGTCTGGGCCTTAGATAAATCTCCGGCAATGCGCGCCGTGCTCAAGCGTAAGAGGGCTGGCCTGCCGTGGAGAGTACGCCGTCGGCTGCATCCGGTTGCCGGTGATATGGCGCGCTTTAGTTTTCTGCGGCGATTTCCTCTTATTATCATTCCCTTCCGGGGATTCCAGGCTCTAACTGACCGTCGCCAGATTGAGTCCTGTCTCCACCATGTGAAGCGAACTCTTGCTCCTGGGGGCCTCTTTGTTTTGGACCTGTTTGCGCCGCGGGTGGGCGCCGCCGTAAGCGAGAGTGCAACTGATGAGCGCATAGACTGGGTGTACGAACGGCCTGAAACCGGTGAGCTGATTACCCGCGCTAGCCGCCGGCGGGGAATAGATACCGAGCGCCGTATTCTACACACCGAGGTGGTCTACTATGTAGAAACGGTGGACGGCAAACGCGCCCGCCGCGCCGACGAGTTTTCGCTGCGCTACTATCATCGGTGGGAAGTTGAGACCTTACTGTGTTCGGTGGGCTTTGAAATCATTGCCGAGTATGGCGGATACGACAAACGCCCTATACATGCCGGTTCAGACATGGTTTTTGTAGTGCGTGCTACTCAGAAACCCAGTGCTTTGCGCATAATGGACAGTTGACGGTTGGAGTAGGGTGCATATCGCAAGGGCGGGTCAAGCAGGAGTGACTGCGACAGCACCCCTTTCTTGTGAGAAAAGGTCTCAAAGCCCCACTGACCATGATAATGACCTACGCCGCTTGTCCCACGTCCACCGAAGGGAAGGGCAGGGTTTGCCACATGCATAATGGTGTCGTTAATTGCCGCGCCGCCGCTTGGGACTCGTTTCAGAAAGCGTGAAGCCGCCTTGCGGTCACGGCTAAAGTAGTAAAGGGCGAGCGGATTAGGATTTTGTGCAATGAGGGCTTCGGCTTCACCAATGTGGTTAAAACCCAGGACCGGAAGGATCGGGCCAAATATTTCTTCCTGCATGATGGGAGACTCCGGTGAAGGATCAAGTACGATTGTTGGTTCAATCCGGCGGCTTTTGGAATCACACACACATTTCTTGTGCCAATGCCGTACACAGTTTGTCCTTAATGCGGTTGTCTACCAAAATGTAGTCGGGAGCAATGCAGGTTTGTCCGGCATTGACACACTTACCCCATACAATCCGCCGCGCCGCAGTCTTAAGTTCGGCATCTGCGGCAACGACACACGGGCTTTTGCCGCCAAGTTCCAGAACTACCGGGGTAAGGTGCTTGGCTGCCGACTCGTACACCAGCCTGCCGACACGGGTGCTGCCGGTAAAGAAGATGAGGTCCCACCGCTGATCCAGCAGTTGTTTCGCTACGTCTGGGCCTCCTACGGCGGTCTCTACCTCCCCGTCGGGAAAGGCGGCAGCGACAATGCTCTCAATGACGGTGGTGGTATGTGGGGTCAGCTCCGAGGGCTTGAGCAAGACGGTATTACCGGCCGCAAGTGCAGAGATCACCGGAGCAAGTGCAAGTTGGAAAGGGTAGTTCCGGGTGCAATAATGAGAACAGCCCCCCAGGGTTCAAACTCAATGCGTGAGGAGGCGGGCTTAAGAAAGAGCGGTGTTGCCGCCCTGCGTGGACGCATCCAGCGCTTCAGGCGTCGCCGTGTTTCACTAATTTCGCTCCGTATGAAGGCGATCTCGGTGCTGTAGCTTTCAAAAGGCGGTTTGCGAAAGTCACGCGCAAGGGCGTCGATAATGTCTTTCTCTGCCGTCTGAATGGCTGAGTCAAGCCGGGTGAGCGCATTTTGTCGTGCCATTAACTCACAGAGTAAGCCGCTGCGTTGCCGGGCGCGAAGTCTTTCGGCCGAGCTTTCTATGCTGAGTGCCGTTTCCATACCCTACATTACCATGACTGCCCCGACGCGGCAAGCTTCGGGGGTGACGGTGTCAAGCCACATGTAAAGTGTCCCACCTGGTGACATTATTGGGGCCCTAAGGTATAGTACTTGAGATAAAGAAAGGGTGAAGTTTTTGTGGAGGTAAAGCTCAGTGGCACGCTGTCCTGCATTTGACGAACTACATATATTGGATGCACTCTATGAAATGGACGAAGACAAGCTCCAAGACTGCTCCTTTGGTGTAATAAAAATGACCAAAGATGCGGTGGTTGAGGCGGTAAACAATGCCGAAATCGAGCTGACTGGGCTGTCACGCAGTGCTTTCATGGGCAAAAACTTTTTTACACAGGTAGCTCCCTGTACCAATAACTACATGGTGGCGGAAAAGTATCGCAAGCAAGAGGAGCTTGATGAGACTATTCCCTACGTATTCACCTATATGATGAAACCGACTCCGGTGCATCTGCGGATGCTCAAGTCGCCAAGCTACGATTCACAGTTTCTTCTAGTCGACCGAAAAGACACATGAGTGTAGACTGAGCACACGATGTATGCTGGACTCATTCGTGCAATTTAGCGAACACGAACACGAAAACGAACACGAAAAACTCCTTCGCTTTCTATATCTTGCGCCTGTTGCGTTGCTCGAGATCGATGTTGGTGGTGATATACACCTGATGAACGGGTACGCTTCGGGTTATCTCATGCCCCTGAGCAAGACTGGATCACTCACGAATTTATTTGATTTGCTTTTGGAGACCGGTATCGATCTTCCGGAGCTTGTAGCCAGCTATGCTGCGGAATCCGGAACCATCATTAAGGATCGGCGACTGCGATATGACTCGGCAGGCGCAAGCCCGGTGTACTTTTCGCTCACCGTTGAGCGACTGAGTGCCGACCGCTATATGGTTGCTATGAGCGATATTACTATTCAGGTGCGGCAAGAAGAGCGTATTAGCACGATGATAGAGCAAGAGGCGCTCCATAGGGGTCGTGCAGAGATAGCCGCGGGAGTTTTGCACGATATTGGCAATGCAATTACTGGAGTAGGCACCGGTGTAAACCGCTTGCTTGGTGAGACTGTCTGGCCGGAAGAAGATGGTCTATCGCGGTTGGAACTCATGTTTCAAGACGTGTATGAAAGCTTGTGCGGCGCCTTAGGCGTGGCAAAAACAGACGCACTGCTGCGCTACACGAGTGAGTTGCAGGCTACTCTGAGAGCTCGTCGCGCGGAGCTGAACGAACACTTAGAAAGCACGGCCAAAACGGTCGCCCATATCTCCGAGGTGTTGGCGTTGCAACGGCAGTACGTAGGGAATAAACGTGACCAGACGCACACGGTCATACCTTTGGTGCAACTGGTGGAAGATTCGATCTCCATGCAGAACGCTGCACTTGAGAAGAGACGAATTAGCATTCGTAGGCAGTACAACGACGCCTCTGCCTCTGTGGCGGGTAGCAGAACCGACCTCATCCGTGTATGTGTAAATATGCTCCGCAATGCTTTTGATTCTTTTGATAGAACCGAGATGCATGCCGAACCTGTAGTTCTGCTGGAGACTAGCCGCAGTCCGGATAAGACGCGAGTGGTCTTGTCAATGAGTGATAATGGCGGCGGATTTGCCGCGGATCCGCAGGAACTGTTTGCGCTGGGCGTCAGTAGGAAAAAAAATAGCGACGGAATGGGCTTGTTTGCCTGCCGAAAAATTATAGAATCACATAATGGACGTTTATGGTTAGCGAGTGACGGTCCCGGGAAGGGAGCTGTCGCCCATATTGAGCTTCCAATTCAGGAGGAACAGGGTACATGACAGACGGCTTTAACACCCGGGTCCTAGTGATAGACGACGAAGAGGCAATTCGTGATAGTTTTCGTGGAATTCTCATGCCTCACCGTAAAAAGTATGAGAATCTCGAGCAAGCTGGAGAGGAGCTTTTCGGTACCGGGCCCAGAGGTGGTGGATCGGGGGAGACATTTGATTTTGATTTTGTAGAGACCCCAGACGGTGAAAGCGGTCTGCGCTTGGTAGAGGAGGCTATAGAGAGTCAGCGACCTTTTGCAGCAATTTTTGTTGATATGCGCATGCCCGGGTGGGATGGGTTGGAAACGGTTAAAATGATTCGCTCCGTGGACTCGCGTGCGGAGATTATTTTTGTTACCGCCTATAGCGACTACAGCATTGAAGAAGTGGTCATGTCGGCAGGGCCCAACGTTGGGTATCATACAAAGCCCTTTGCAGCAGAGGAAATTCGGCAGATCGCCACCAAGGCGGTATACGAATGGAATAAGACGCGTAACCTTGAACAGCTCATTGGTATTGTTTCGCAGCTTCGTGCACAACGGGTAGGTATCGGCGAGCTACTTACCAGCATTGCGCGCTACATTTCCGAGCTAGTCGGTTGTGAGTCGGTCATGATCACGCGCCCCCTTGGTGATGGAAACGGTTTCCGAAAAGTGGTCGGAATAGGTCGCCTGAGCGAGGACGAGCTTGCTGCCGAACAGCTGCAGCATATTCCTACCCTCCCTGAGAATGCAGTGCAGCAGAACGATCACTACCTGTTCTCGCGCTTGCATAACTACACTGTGGCGGTTCTTGTGGAGAAACCGGGCCAGCGAATCAACAGCGACCGTGTGTATATACTGCAGCTTTTTCTTGAACAGGCTGGCCAAACGCTGGAGAATGCCGAGCTGCAAGACACACTCATGCAGAAGGAGAAACTCTCTGCCGTTGGGCAGGCGGTGAGCATGATTGCCCATGATCTACGGTCACCACTCTCGGGGGTATTATCGCTTGTGGATCTCATCCGCCAAACCGACTACGAGCCTGACTCGATGCAGGAAGTGTTTGGTCAGATCTCCGAGGCAGTGAACTCGGCCATAGATATCGTGAACGATATTCTTGACTTCACTCGCCATAGTGACATTTCGCGCAATCTCATTTCCTCAGCCGATCTTGTTGAAGAGGTGGAGTCTGCGACCGCAAGCTTTGTCTCTAGCATGCGAGCCGAGCTTGTCATTGAAAAGAGGCAGTCCTTCACCTTTTTAGGAGACAACGGGAAGATGCGTCGGGTGCTGGTAAACCTGGTGCGGAATGCCGGTGAGTCGTTTCCACGGCGCCCCCGGGGCGAGTCACATATTATTCTACGTAGCGACTTCTCAGGAGAATATGGAATTTTTGAGGTGGAGGATAACGGCACCGGAGTTCCACCAGAAGTACAGGAAACCATTTTCGTGCCGTTTTCAGGTGGTGGTAAACGTGGAGGTACCGGTCTTGGTCTTGCCATTGTGAAGAGCTTTGTAGAAGCGCATGGTGGCAGCGTGGAGTATGAAACCGGCGAGACCGGAACCTGTTTTCGGCTCCGGCTGCCAGCACGGGTGGTCGAGTAAGCCACTCGCGGATTGTTCCAAGCTAGTGACGGAACGGCCCGCTTAGGTCGATAGTTGCTTTGTGAGACTTGCCATTTCAATTGCGGCCATTGCGGCATCCCAGCCCTTATTGCCAGCCTTTGTTCCGGCTCGTTCGAGCGCCTGCTCGATATCGTTGGTGGTAATAATGCCGTTGATCACCGGTATGCCGGTGCTCAGTGATGCCTGCGCTACGCCCTTAGCGGACTCTGCGGCAACGTAGTCAAAATGTGGCGTTGAGCCACGAATGACCGCACCCAGACACACAATTGCATCGTAGCGTCCGGTCTCGGCGGCCTTCTTCGCCACGAACGGCACTTCAAAGGCACCTGGTACGCGCATAACCGTTATCTCGCCTGCGTCACAGCCGTGTCGGGTAAGGCAGTCTACCGCGCCGACTATTAGTTGTTCTCCAATGAGTGAGTTAAAACGCGCCACAACAATAGCAATACGCAATCCCTTGGCATCTAAGATGCCGTTAATTTCCTGAGTAGTCATTTTTGTCCTCCATTTGCTCGTCCATAAGGTGTCCAAATTTCTCTTGTTTGGTGCGGATGTACGCTTGGTTCTCCCGGGTTGTCTCCATGATAAGCGGTACACGTTCTGTAACCGTGATGCCGCCGTGCTCTAAGCCGTGAATTTTGTCCGGATTGTTGGTCAGGAGCCTTAGCTGCGTGAGGCCTATCTCCTGGAGTATCTCGGCGGCGACGCTGTAGCTGCGGCCGTCGGCTTGCAGGCCAAGCGCCGTGTTTGCTTCGTAGGTGTCGAGTCCGGCATCTTGGAGCGCATAGGCACGAATCTTGTCGGTTAGGCCAATGCCGCGGCCTTCTTGGCGCAGGTACACAACAAGTCCGCCTTCCGCCTGCACGCGCCGCATTGCTTCGTCCAACTGTGGGCCGCACTCACAGCGCAAACTTGCAAGACACTCACCGGTAAGACACTCGCTGTGCACACGGACGAGCGGGGCAGGCTGGTCCGTGGTTGTGCCTCGCTTGGAATGTGCTGTGTTGGGGGTGCCGGTGTGCGACTCCAGTTCACTAAGAAAGCTCTCCGGAATAAGCACAAAAGGTTCCTGCTCCCTGCCAGCTGCATCGGCATACACGCGCATCTGAAAGCGCCCGAAACGTGTGGGAACCATTGCACGGGCTGTCTCTACCACTTCTGGTTCATTAGAAACAGTTGCCTCGTACTCGATTATATCTTGGATCGAAATCTCCGGCATTCCAAGGCGTTCGGCAATTGCACTCAGGCGGCTTCCGCGTGCCATGGTACCGTCCTCATCCAAGATCTCACACAGTACCGAGCTCGGGAGAGCTCCGCACAGCTGTGCCAAGGCCACGGCCGCCTCGGTGTGTCCACGTCGCTCGCTTAGCCCACCCGGCGCGGCCACCAGCGGGAAGATATGGCCCGGACGCGAGAGGTCCTCGGGGGCACTTTCCGCGTCGGCTAATGTGCGAACGGTAATTGCCCGGTCGGAGCTGGAGATGCCAGTCGTACAACCCTTAATAGCATCTACGCTTGCGGTAAAGGCGGTGCTGTGAAGCGCGGTGTTATGGCTAACCATCGGCTCTAACTTCATTTCTCGAGCACGTTCAGGCGTTATTGCCTGGCACAACAGCCCACGACTCTGCCGAGCCTTGGGTTCCACGTGCGCCAGCAAAACGAGCCTCCATAAAGCGCTCGACGTAGCGAGCTATGATATCGGTCTCAATATTCACTAAGTCACCCGCTTGACGGTCTACGAGAACCGTAGCCTCCCAGGTATGGGGAATAATGTTTATCGTTACAAGGCGGTCATGGAGCTTGGCTACGGTTAGACTGACTCCATCTATACAGATAGAGCCTTCGGCCACGCAGTAACGCGCGGCAGTTTCGCCCACTTCAATAGTAAAGTAGATGTTCTCCTGATCTTGACGAACCGACTCCACACGCGCAGTTTCGTTGACATGGCCTTGTACGAGATGCCCTCCCAAAGGTGTAGCGGCAGTCACGGCCGGTTCCAAGTTCACGCGGGCGCCGGTTCGCAAGGAGCCGAGCGTGGTTTTCTTCAAGGTCTCGGCCAACGCCTCCACCGTGAAGGAGCGCTTGCCGGTAGCCACCACCGTCTGGCAAGCGCCGTTTATTGCAACCGAGTCACCCAACTCAAACTCAGGTGCCAACTTTGGTGCATGTATTTCAATATCGGCTTTATCGGAGCCCGGACTCACCCGAGCTACCGTTCCTATCTCAAGTACTAAGCCTGTGAACATGTGGTTCCTCCTGTGGTAACGTGCAGCCTGCCTTTTGTGGCTGCGGTGCAGTATCCCATTTCAGTCCGTTCAACACCTGACGCGTGTTTGGGTTCATCGATGTAAGTGCTACCGTGTCGCCAAGTACATCGACTTCGTGCTCAACAACTACATTGGCGTAGCCCGGCGCATCCGGGGCAATCACCTTGCCCTCCAGCATTGTGGGGCCGATGTATACCGTAAGGCGATCCCAGAGTCCGGCAGCCAGGAAAGCGGTGTGCGTTACTGCACCTCCCTCAACAAGCACCGAGCGAACACCACGCTCATACAGCGCGTCGAGAATATCCGACACGTTGAATCCGCCAGCGTCTTGGACCGGCAACTGCACAAGCTCAACGCCGAGCTGCTTGAGCTCCGCTGCATGGTTAAGGGCGTCGTCATTGAGTGCCCCGCTGAATACGAGGGTGTCGGCGGCTTTATCCTGGAACAGCTGTGATGAGATAGGCGTCCGTAGACTGGGATCAAGTACAACTCGTAGGGGCTGCTTGAGCGGCGTAGCGCCATAGCGCGCCGTGAGTCCCGGGTCATCAAGCTCAACCGTTCCGCGACCCACCAGAATTGCATCGACCGTGGCTCGCAGGCCGTGGCTATGACGCAGCGCTTCCGGCCCACTGATTGGGGTCTTGCCGCCGCCAGCATGCGCGATGCGCCCGTTCAGGGACTGTGCCCACTTTAGGTGTACCTGTGGCCGTCGGAGTGCTGTAGAGAGAAAGTAGGATTCGTTAAGTTTAAGTACCTGCTCTTCCATGAGTCCGCAACAGGTCTGGATTCCGGCCGCTCTAAGTGCCTGGACTCCACATCCGGCAACTGCCGGATTCGGATCGCGCGCAGCAATGATCATGCGCGTGATACCGGCCTCCATGACCTTCTCGGTGCATGGAGGATTGTGCTTTGTTGGACTTCTAAAGGAGCATGGTTCAAGAGTGCAGTACATAACCGCTCCCTGCGGATCCTCCCCTCGCACTTGGGCATCACGAATGCAGTCTGTCTCGGCATGTGGCCCACCATACTCACGGTGATACCCCTCGCCAATTATTCTGCCTTCACGCACAAGTACCGCTCCTACTGCCGGGTTGGGAGAAACACTCCCTATTCCGGCAGTAGCAAGCTCGATGGCCCGACGCATAAATCGTCGATCGGTCATACAAAAGCTCCTTGCTGGTACAGCCAGTGGACGGTGTCTTCACGCTGGCTGTGGTGTGCAGGGCATAAAAAACCCTGAGTCGTTTTTGACTCAGGGTTGGTGTTTGGAGGTTACGCTTACTCCACTCTGTTCCTGAACCCAAAACTGCCGTGATGGCGTAGCGCCGTAAGGCCGTCGTGGGTAAGAACAAGGCGTCCAATAGTTTCAACAAAAACAAGCGCCGGTGTTGACCCTACAGGAAAGTAGTGCAGCGATTTTCTTCCATCCGGACTATACCGTCGGCACCGGAATTTCACCGATTCAGTCACCGTGCCACCTCTTAGAAGGGGATGCGGCGAGTCGCGGGCTATAACCGCCGGTCAGGACTTACCTCACAACGTGAGATTCACCTGGCCCTGAAAATCCTCTTTAGCATACTGCGAGACCGGCCGTAGGTCAAGGATATTGTTCACCAGGCGTTGCCCACCAGGCATGATCGGAGCTACCAGCTATATTCCGGGCCTACATTTAGAATTGCAGAGCAGTATCAGGTTTGCTCTAGATAATACCAGTTTTGTGGTATTATCTCATGCAAACCTGAGCATGGAGCAAACTAGCTTGAGCGTCGCGTCCCCCAGTTAAATGCGTCTGCCCGACGCACACTTTAAACGTAGGTTGGAGCTCACTGGACGTGCACAGCTTACGGAGCTACGGGCTACGGGCTACGGGCCAGCCGATGTTTCGAGTTGCTGCGCACCAGGATAGTGGCGAATGGCTGAGATAGGAAGTTGGCAGTCGCCAATATCGAGCATAGCGTTAATAAGGCAGATGCTTTGAAAGTCAGGTAAGTCGCGCAGGTGGATGGGGGCGGTGTGGAGAAGGCCAGCGGCAAGCAGCCGCGCGCGGGCGGTACCTTCAAGTAGGGGGTGTTGCGGGGTCATCAACCGGCCGCCAGCCTCGCGCAGCACCAAATTGGCATAGCGTGAGTCGGTAAGGTATCCGTGGCGCAAAAACAACGGTTCGGTATCCTTGGCCGCTGGTTGAAGCTGTTCAAGCTTGCTCCTGTCGGCAAACTTGAGGTCATAGCGCAGCGCGCCAGCTTCAATACAGACGAGACTGCGTACCGGGCGAATGTGATAGGGGAGCAGCTCGTGCTGCAGAACGGTGGGACCGTTGGCGCTCAGCTGGTAGAGAATGCGCAATTTTTGGCGCCCGCAGCCGCCCGGGGTGTGGGTGCCGCCCGGGGTGTGGGTGGCGCCCGGGGTGTGGGTGGCGCCCGGGGTGTGGGTGGCGCCGGGGCAGACATCGCCCCGCAAAATCTCTGCCACCGTTTCGCAGAGCTCCAGTGGCCGCCACCCGTACGCTGCTGCAGTTGCCAAGACCCGCGCCTGATGGAACTCAAGATGCAGTGGTTGGCCAGCCTCAACCCGAATGGTCTCAAGAAAACGGCACATTGATCTTCTGAATGAGCTCCTGATACTCGAGCTCGGTTTTGCTGTTCATGGTTATTCCTCCGCCGGTCTTAAACACGAATCCCTCCTGAGTCTTCTCTATGAAGCGTATGAGTACGCCCGACTCCAGCCCCTCTCCGTCGAACAGGCCCACCACTCCGGTGTAGAATCCACGCCGGTAGTCCTCAGCCTTGCGAATAATGCGGCAAGTGCTGTGCTTTGGAGCTCCGGTAATTGAACCAGCCGGAAGGAGTTCTGCGAAGATATCGCCAATGCGTTCCTGCCAGTCGACGCTAAGTTCTCCCTCAATGCGGCTACTCACCGCAAGAATCCGAGCGCGGGGGCCAGCAATCTCCTCTATATAACGGTACCGGGGCACATGCACATGATGTGCCACGCGCCCAATATCGTTACGAATGAGATCTACAATGGTAGTATGCTCGGCACTCTCTTTCTCATCTGCGAGGATGCGTGCTGCAGCATCAGGTAGTTCAGCATTTATTGTTCCCTTCATTGGGCAGGAGGAGATGATGTTTCCGGCAATGCGAACAAAGGGTTCGGGTGAGAACACAACAAAGCGCTCAGGCCAAACGAGGCAAAACTTTGCGCGGGATATCTCGTAAACTTCTTCAAGAGAGCAGCGCAACGTTACTGGAACTGCAGCCGTGAGGTTACAGAGATACGAGTTGCCAGCGCGTTGCTCGGCCTGCACGAGGTCAAAGGCTCGTCCATAGGAAATTGGATCCGGTGCGTGAATCTCTGTAATTGGGTCCAGTTGCTCTGGATTCTGTTCTCCCCCTAAACTTTTGCAGCCGTAGTCTGAGCCGCCGTTGGGAAGCTGGTAGCGAATGCCGTAGTTGGGAATCTCTTCTGCAGTAAGCACCAGCGGGGATTCAAGCTCGTAGTCCAGCAAAAATAAGAAAGGCCGTCGTTTCGCCCCGAGTTTGTTCATGCGTTCAAAAGCTGCAGATGCACGACTGTTCACCTAGCCATTGTACCAAGATCCGTCCGTGTCGCAAGCCTTAGGCTACACCACCGCGGTTGGTGACGTTTACACGGTGGCCCTTCCTCAGTAATAATCTGCACCATGACATCGGACATCGACCCACAGCTCCCCTCATCTACCACACAGTCCGGTCTTTTTCGGCGAGCGCTCGCGGACACACTTCCTTTTGTGCTGGGTATCCTGCCCTTTGGAATTGCCTACGCGATTGTTGGAATCTCTAACGGACTCACACCGCTCGAGGTAATTTCTATGTCGATACTGGTGTTTGCCGGATCGGCACAGATGGTTGCAGCCGGAATAGCCGGTGATCCGTCCGCGGGCGTTGCGGTTTTTCTTTTCACCACGCTCATGTTGAATGTACGGCACGTGCTGCTGGGAGCTTCCAGCGCAATTCAGGCACCAAACCGCTCTCGTCTTGAGATCCTGGTGCAGTCCTTTTTTCTTACAGACGAGGTGTATGCTATTGCCTCGGCGCGGGCGCGGCGCCACGGACATCGGACCCGCTACTATCTAAGCGCTGGTGTGTTCTTCTACCTGGGGTGGATAGGCGCAACGGTGGTGGGTGTCTTAAGCGTGAGTTTTATACAAGACCCGTTTGCCTTACCGCTTGATTTCATCATGCCGGCAACCTTCATTGTCTTGTTGGTTCCGTTTGTTGAGGACAAAGCCGGAAAAGTTGCCGCTCTTGGAGGTGGCCTTGCCGCGGTTGTAGGGGCACTGGTACTTCCCGGACACTGGTACATTATTATTGCGGGGTTGTTAGGTTCGGCTCTTGGGGCATGGTATGACGCGCGCTTTGCGTCAAGGTCGGACAGTGATGCAAGGACGGTAGAATGAGCAACTCAATATGGCCAGCAATTCTTGGAATGGCGGCTATAACTTACGGTACGCGGGTAATTGCACCGCTGCTTATGCGTTCGGTCAGGATTCCTGCGTGGTTTGAACAGTGGCTCCGATTTGTTCCTGGCGCAGTGCTGGCGGCGCTTGTCTTACCGGCAGTGTTTGTCCATGACGGATCCTTGGTGCTGTCGCCACTGAATCCGTACCTCGTGGGCGCAACTGTTGCCGCTGTCCTTGCTGTGCGCACCAGGAATTTGCCGCTTACAGTACTTTTCGGCCTGAGTGTCGTGATCCTACTTGAGCGTTTCATGTAGACTTCACACACTAATACTTTGGAATTCAGTCCCTTTCCATGTTTCCACCTTCTGTAATCCCTGCTATTTTACTGGTATGCGTATCCCGGTGAAGACACGGAATCTGTGTATTCGGTGTCTTGCGGAAAGTTTTGATGTCCGCACCATGAATCACGTAGCCAAACTCATTGACCGCAATTACGATATTCACACGCGTTCCGGGTTTCCCGACAGCATGGTCATTCCCCGCCGTGATGCGGCCAAACAAATTGTCTACGATCTTCTCTACTGGAACCGATTCATTGAGCTCATACAGCATCTGGCACGCATTCAGCGTGACGGCATCTCAGGTAAAGTTTATAGGGTCCCTGGTTTACGGGCACTCATACGTTCGGTTGAGGACATGGGCTTTCACTTTAATCCTCAGACCTACACCTTTTACGAAGATGTCGCCCGCAATCGCACGCCAAACTGGGGGGTGCTCGAAGAAGGCCAAAACTACGTTGTTTCACTGCTCCGCATAGATATCGTAGGCAACTCACGCCTGGTCAAAGACCACCCTAACGACGTCATACAACAAACATATGCTGAGCTTCGAGAGATCTTTCAGGAAGCTGTCGACCGGCGTAACGGTAGGGTGTGGAACTGGGAAGGCGACGGAGCCACCGCCGCCTTTTATGGTGAGAACACCCAGCTGACCGCAACCCTGGCGGGCGTGAATGTGGTACATGAGTTGTTTTTCTACAATGCTCTGCGGTGCCGTCTGCCACAAGATCTCCAAGTTCGGGTGGCTGTACACAACGGGCAGATTGAGTATCACGATAGGTTCGAGCAGATGAAAGGACCCGCATTTAGCACCTTGGTGGAGATTGAGTCAAAGCACGGCAAACCCCAGTCGGTGTATCTGAGTGAGACGGTGTATACCGCTTTGACGGCCGAGGTCGCCGACTGGCTAACACCTGTGCGGCTCCGGTCCGGAGTGAGCCTGTATCGCTACGAACTCAAGTTTGGAGAGTAGTTAAGAGTGGAGAGAAAAAAGTGCGCGTTCTAATATTTTACAACTCTGCCAAGATCGAAAACACTTTTGGTTCTCTGAGTAGGTCGCGCAACTCAGACGTTGAGCTCAAGCTGCGAGATGAACTGAGCTCCTGCGTCTCGGCGCTCGAACGCACTAGCTTGGCAGCCAGCAACGGTAACGGCGGCAACGGTCATGACGGGGCGCCGGTAGATCTTGTGTATCTTGATGTATCGGGCATGCCAGCGGCCCAGCGAACGCGTAGCCTGAGACGGCTCTTAGCTATTAGCGGCACTGCCGTTGGAATTCTTGATCCGCAGGATGAGCTCGTCGACCCTGCTGCTTGGTTTCGTGAAGGTGCTGCCGACTACGTTGGTGGTAGGGCGAGTGAACTAAAGATCAAGGCACGGCGTTTTGAGGAAGTGCTGGAATGGCGCGCTACACAACTTGAAGATGCAGCCCGGCCGAGCAATGATGGAGCCGCGCCGCACCAAGCCAATGGTGAACAACGCGCCGATGTACGAAGCGGCGCCTCCGCGAATCTGGAGGTGCATCCGGACTTTCCCTGGGCCCGACTCCCGCTGCTCAATCTCATTCCCTCGCCTTCACAGTGGAGTCTCGTACAGAAGGGAACTGAGTACAGTTTTGCTATGATGTATGTTGGGTTGGATCTGCAGCTTGGTGTGAGTTCCGACTCCCGTTTAGGTCTGCTGCAGAGTTCAGTCAATGATTTTTGCACAGCTTTAATAGATGAGATAGCGCCTTTTCACGGCAAACTGTGGTTCTGGAAAGACACCTCCGGGTTGGTACTCTTTCCTTTCGACGGCGAGTCTGGGGACGCAATTGTTGCAGCTATGCGCATTGTCCTGATTCGCCTTTTCTGGCAGGCCGAAGGCCGCACGAATTACGTCACCAAGAACTTCCGTCTCGCACTCGATGTCGGCAATACCGTGTACAGCGACGGTTCACAGCGTGAGACGTTGGTATCCGACATGGTGAACTTTATGTTCCATCTTGGGGCTAAGCACGCCCAGGAGGGCCAGTTTGTAATTTCCACAGAAATGCTCAGTCGGTGCCCCGATGGACTACGCCCCTGTTTCGTGCCTAACGGGAGTTTTGGCGGCAAAAAGATTTGGCGCATGCGAGAGTTTGCTTTACCGCACTCCTCCGGAAGGAGATAGCTTTATGACTTCCAGAATCCAGGCGTGAACATAACCATCACGGTGTAAATTTCCAAACGTCCCGTCATCATAAGGAAGCTGAGAAACCACTTTAACGGCTGTGGAAAAAATGCGTAGTTCTGGGTTGGGCCGATAGCATCGAAGCCGGGTCCAATATTGCCAAGCGTTGCCAGGGCAGTTGAAAGCGCGGTAAGGATGCTAACACCGGCCGTTGCAATGACTATGGTTGAGAGCAGGAGCAGCAGTACGTACAAGAACACAAAGGCCGAGATAGCAAAGACCATGCGACGTGCCATAGGAACGCGGTTGAAGCTGATAGGGAAAATTCCGCGTGGGTGGGTGAGGTACCGAAACTCGTTCATTGCCTGCTTAAAAAGCGTGACAATCCGAGCAACCTTGATTCCACCTCCGGTTGAGCCAGCACAGCCTCCAACGAACATGAGACAGAACAGCACGACTCGAGCGACCTGTGGCCACATTTCATAGTCCGCCGTTGCGAACCCGGTTGTTGTGAGGATGGAGGCTACCTGAAACGAGGCTAGCCGGAAGCCGTTTGAAAAGCTCCCACCCGAGGATGCCGCAAGTGCAACCGTTATAGCCAGCGTGGCGGTAAAAAAGACCAGTAGATAGCTCTTGAACTCAGTATCACGGCGGATTTTGTCTAGGCGGCCGGTAATCAGCGCAAAGTGTAGCAGGAAGTTTGTTCCGGCAAGTACCATGAAAACCGTTATAATGCCGTCCACCAAGGCCGAGTCGTAATGCCCCACACTTGCATTTTTAGGTGAGAATCCACCGGTTGCCAAGGTGCCGAATGTGTGGGTAACCGAGTCGAAGAGGTCCATCCCGGCTCCAAGTAGCAACAGGGTCTGGCCAACAGTAAGCCCGAAATATATGAGCCAGAGAATTTTCGCTGTCTGGGCAATACGGGGCGTAACCTTGTCTACCGTTGGCCATGGGGCTTCTGCCTTGACCAGCTGCCCACCACCAATGCCGATCAACGGAAAGACCGCAACCGAGAGCACTATAATGCCCATACCGCCTAGCCAGTGGGTAGTTGACCGCCACAAGAGAATTCCGCGCGGCAGACTCTCAATCTCTGTGAGGATTGACGCACCGGTTGTGGTAAACCCGGACATCGACTCAAAGAATGCATCGGTAAAACTTGGTATAGCACCCGAGATGTAGAACGGTATGGCGCCCACCAGAGCACATGCTATCCAGGACAAGGTCACTACTATGAATCCAGCTCGCGTACCCAGTTCTCCACGGGTTTCTCGCGTGAGTAGGAGAATGAGCCCCCCTCCCGCGCCAGCAATCCCGGCAGGCAGCAGGAAACTCCAAAGCACCCACAACTCCCCGTCGATGTACCCGAGCAGGGCGCTCGGCAGGAGAAAGGCCGCGACGACAATTACAATGGCTGCCAGCATCCGTGCCACCAGAACCGGCCTCATTTGGTGAGCCCCATACTCTTCTGTTTCATGACCTTAGGCCTTTGTGTCTTGCGGAGCAAAGATTGCCTCAATGCGTGCAAAGTGTTCTTGGCGCGAGATTACTACCAGATTATCCCCGGCATTGAGTAGTGTGTGCCCGTCGGGAATAGATGTCCCGCCCGAGTGGGTAAAGGAAACAACAAGACTTCCGGGGGGCAGCTTCACGTGACGAAGCTCGGTCTCAAGAACCGGTGCGTTAGGTGTAATGACAAACTCAAGCACTTCGATCTGACCCCCCGAAAGTGAGTGGAGCCCACGAACGCTTCCTTTACGGATAATCTTGAGGATGGCGTCTACCATAGCCTTTTTTAGGCTTATAGCGACATCGATCCCAAGCTTGGTTGAGATATCGGCGTAGCCGGTGTTGTTCACCAGTGCTACCGTGCGTTGTATTCCCACACTACGTGCATACAGCGCGGTTACGATGTTGAGCTCCTGATTGTCGGTAACCGCTACTACAAGGTCGGCAGTTGCAAACTGCTCTTCCTGGAAGAGTGACTCATCGGTTATGTCTGCGTGAATTGCAGTTGCCGACCGGAACCGGTTGGCCAGCTCCTTGCACTTCTGATAGTCACGCTCAACGATCTTGAGATTAAGCTTGGGCATGCGCTTTGTTCGTTTTTCTTTCTTGCCTGCCCCGTAGCCATGAAAGGTGCCTTCAAGCATGTGCTCAGCAATGAGTTGGCCAATTTTCCCGCCGCCGCCAACCAAGACTACCTTGTTCAACGCGGTCTTGGCTTTCCCAAGACGCTCAAAAACCGTCTCGTTATTCTCAGCGGTTGCCACTACGTAAATTTGGTCGCCTTCCTGAATGCGGTTCTCGCCGGAGGGAATGATATAGTTGTTATTGCGGACAATGAGCGCAATTAAAAAGGGTACGTCAATGAGTCTTCCCAGTTCGTGCAAATACTTGTTAACAATGGGGGAGTGGGTTGTCACGGTGAGGCTCTGCATCTGCAGGTTTGATTTTTCAAAGGACATGACATCACTCAATGCCCCTTGATCAATGCTGGTGACTATCTCACGTGCCGTCTCAATTTCCGGGTTCACAACATGATCAATACCCAGAAAGCCAGCGCCAGCTAAGCGGGTGCCGGAGTACTCAATGTTGCGCACCCGCGCAATCTTGTTTGGCACCGTGAACTCGCTTGAGACAAGCGCGCATGAGATCATGTTGATCTCGTCCGAGGTGGTCACCGCTACAAAATAGTCGGCATCCGCCGTGCCAGCCTCCCGCAGAAACTCAATATTGTTACCGGGGCCGTTGACCACCATACAGTCCAAGCGGTTCGAGACGATCCGGGCCTGTTCCGGCTCGCTCTCTATAACGACAACATCCTGGTTCTCGCGAATGAGTTGCTGCGCAAGCTGAAACCCAACCGCGCCGCCCCCAACTATTACTGTTTTCATGCACTACGTCTCCGGAGCGATGACTGGTATCTGCACCGCAAATGTGGTGCCCACCCCAGGTGCGCTGTCTACTTGAAGAGTTCCACCCAGGCGCTGAAGGAAGTCGCGGCAGAAGAGCAGCGCCAGTCCAGCTCCCTTTTCACCGGCAGTGCCTGGTGAGCCTGAGCGCGAGTTCCAGTCAAAGAGCGTTTGCTGGGTGTCTTCCGTCATACCTACGCCGGTGTCTGCAACCGTGATTGTTGCTTCCTTGGCTGTTACCTTTGCTGCCAGCGTAATTGTGCCGTCGGCCGTGAACTTATTCGCGTTGTTCAGAAGATTGCGGATCACAAACACCAAGACGTTACGGTCGCAGGTGACCTCTCCGCCGCCGGTGAGCTGTACTACCAACCGATTCCCCTTGCCCTCCATCTCATGACGTATAGAATCTGCCAGCTCCGAAAGCAGCTTGTCTACCTGGATGTAGGAGAACTCGTAGGGTGAGGACTCTAAGCTGCGTGAGGCCCAGCCAATAACATTGTCAAGTAAATACTCGGTGGAGCCGACGGTATGCTGGAGTTCCGTCATCAGCTCTTTACGTTCTTCCTCGTCAAGGTCGTGACTCTCAAAGAGAGACATGAGTGACAATATATTTGCCATTGGCGAGCGAAGGTCGTGGGCAATGATTGACATAAGGCGTGACTTCAAATCTGACAGCTCGCGCAGTTCCTGATTCTGCGTCTCCAGGATTTTCCGGGACCGCCGCAGCTCCAAGAGGTCCACCACGTGGCGCGCAAGAACGCTCAGCGCCTCCTCCTGCTCCGAAGTCAGTTTTTGTGGCGAACGATCCATGGCACAAAGAGCCCCAAGACGATATCCGTCCGGGGTGACCAAGGGCTCTGCTGAGGCATCTTCTACGGTAAACAGTTTGTCGTCCAGAATTGTGTGGGCGCAGAACGCTACGTCGCGGGAGGTCTCGTTGTCCTCAATGCCTACCGCCGCCTTGAACCACTGCCGGTCTTGGTCGACGAAGGATATGGTCGAAAGGCTCGTACCGCAGATTTGTGTTACCAACCGAGCGATGTCGTCATAGTCCTGCTCGGTGGCGGAGTCCAGAATATCGTACTGTCTAAGTTTTTCGAGACGCTCTTCCTCGTTTGGTGGTAGCAGTGCGGTCGTCATAATGGCTCATATCTTAGTGGGCCTTGTGAGACGCGTCAATGTATGGTTAATGCGTGGCAAGGAGTTCACCGCACTACATCACGTATGGTAGAATGACAGAAGCTATACATGTTCTTGCCGATATGTATAGAAAGCCCCATTTTTTATACATAACAAATAAGGGACAGTGACCCAATGGAGGCAGCTCCTGTGAAACAGTTGGAGACTTTATCTGCAGCTCGCTTTGATGCCGCCCCAGTCCTGAAACAGCTCTCGTTGGCGAGCCGCAACCTTGCGGAACTCAAAGGCGTTGCGGCATCTATTCCTAATGAGGGCATTCTTATTAACACCCTCGGCATTCAGGAGGCTAAGGACAGCTCAGCCATTGAGAATATCGTTACCACCCATGACGACCTCTATCAGAATGACCTTTTTCCAGGACGAGGCCACAATTGTGGCTTTGATGCATGATTTGGAGCGCTTTATCAACGACCCCGAGTTCTTTGACGCCGATCCGTTGATCAAAATGGCGCTCATTCATCACCAGTTCGAGAGTATTCATCCCTTTTACGATGGAAATGGGCGTACCGGCCGGATTGTCAACGTGCTATATCTGGTAAAAGAAGGCTTGCTCGAGATTCCGGTACTCTACCTCAGCCGTCACATTGTCCAAACCAAGCCCGAATACTACCGCCTGTTGCAGGCAGTACGTGAGCATGATGCGTGGGAAGAGTGGGTGATCTACATGTTGCGCGCCATTGAAGTGACTGCCCGCGACACCATCGAGACGATTCATGCTATCAGCGAGGCTCTACAACAGACTAAACATCGTATTCGTGCGGAGTACAAGTTCTACAGCCAGGACCTCATCAACAACCTCTTTACCCACCCCTACACCAAGATCGAGTTCGTACAGCAGGACTTGAAAGTATCACGGCTGACTGCAACTAAATATCTAGACGCCCTTGCAGAAGACGGTATCCTGGAAAAACAGAAAAGGGGGCGCGGCAATTACTACATCAATCGTGCGCTTCACGCAATCCTCACCCGCGACTCCATGAGGCGAGGAAGTGAATAACTCCACCACGTGACACCCAGCCCTCAACCGGCTACTATCAGGACATGAAAGTGCTACTAGTTGGCGGAAGCCCCAGGGCGAAGGGCAACACCGATATCTTGTTGAGTTCAATGCAAAATGAGCTGGAGCGCAACGGGCTATCTACAACCCTGGCCTTCCTGCGTGACTACACAATCAACCCGTGTATTGGCTGCGAGCAGTGTAGAACGGACAAGACCTGCACCCGCTTTCTTGACGGTATGCACCTGCTGTATCCCGAGATTGAGTCCGCCGAGGGGCTGGTGCTGGCGTCGCCGACCTACAACTACAACATTACTCCCATGACGAAAGCATTTATCGACCGCATGTACCCGTACTTCAATTTCTCCGAACAACGCCCGGGGCCGTACTCAAGCAGGCTTGCCGACCGGCCGCGCGTAGCCGTGACCCTCGGAATCTGCGAGCAAAATGAGGCATCCGAGATGGGCGTCACAATGCC
>JAIVHN010000126.1 GCA_020201015.1 Spirochaeta sp.
GGCGGTAGCACCGCCGCTGGCGCAACGCGTGAGGCAAGGCTCGCCTTAGCACCAGGCAGTACGCGGCATGTAGTTAAAGAGGCCGTCTTCCAAGAAACCCTTGAGGTTTTCGGTACGCTTGCACCCCAGGTCACGGTGTCGGTTTCGGTAGAAACCGGGGGTGTTGTTCGTGCGGTATACGCCGAGGCAGGAGATGAGGTGGAGGCCGGAGCTTTGCTTGCAGAGTTGCAGGATGAGCGGCTGGGAATTGCCCTGCAGCAGGCTGAGATCGGACTGGGTCTGAGCAGACAGGAGCACGAGCTTGCGCATATGCGTTTGGACGATGGGGAGCGGATTGTGGAAGCCGCATTGCTTGAAATTGAACAGGCGCAGATTGAACTTAAACAGCGTGCAACCGAGCGTGGTGAGGTTGAGCATCGCCTGTTCTTAGTGCATGAACTGCACAAGATCGGCGGCAGTACCGACGGCGAACTCCGGGCAGCTGAAACTGAACTGAAGAGTGCGGACACACGGCTGGAACTTGCCGAACGGCGTCTGGCGGCGGTTGAGATTGGCTATAGGGAAAAGGACCTCCACGATGCAGGCATAGAGGTGCCGCCAGACACCGCTGAGTACGCAGCCGCCTTTTTGCGCCTGCATACCCGCAGACTTGAGCATGAGCTCCAGAACGCCAAGTCGCGCGTCTTGGCGGCGGAACTGGAGCTGCAGCGGGCGGAACTTGCCCACACGGCCAGCCTCATACACTCACCTATGGACGGGGTGGTGGGCGACCGCTTTCTTGTGCCGGGTGAACGGGTTGCGGTAGGTGACCGGGCCTTCACCGTTCTGTCGCTTCAAGCACTTGAGTTTGTTGGTGAACTTGGCGAAGACAAACAGTCGCAGCTTGAGATTGGTGCAGCTGTCAAAGTTTACACGGCTCGCGGCGGTGAGCTTATTGCCCATGGCCGGGTATCGCGTGCTGCGCCCTATCTTGACCCTTCGCGGCGTAGCCGTGCGCTGCGCGTAGCGCTCGACACGGAACCGGCCGAGTCGTCCCACCATCGACCAGGACTGCTTGCTCGAGCAGT
The DNA here is from genome assembly GCA_020201015.1 of Spirochaeta sp. Classification (GTDB taxonomy): domain Bacteria; phylum Spirochaetota; class Spirochaetia; order DSM-27196; family SLAA01; genus SLAA01. Next base: position 1,068 of record JAIVHN010000126.1, read on the forward strand.
TATCAATACCGGTCGCCCTACGGTGTACTTAGCCATAGATAAGGAAGCCCTGCACCACGGCTTAGCGACCGAGGGTAGCACCACTATACCTTCCTACCTGCAGGTACTGCGAGGGAATGAGCTACTGAGGATCCCGGTACGTCAGGTGCACGCGGATAAGGATCAGGTACTGTTTGAGGGTGATGTCCAAGTTGGCGAACAGGCGCTCGCCCGCAGCCCGGGAGATACCTATGTGGATCGCTAAATTCACGAGCCGAAGCCAGCTGGGGCTGCTGCTTATAACTTTCTTCTCGCTTGCCGCACTTGGATGCATCGACCTCAGCGCGGTAGTCGAGCCGCCCTTAGAAATTCGCAGCCGTCCAGCCGAACACAATGAAGTCCTGCCAGCTGGTTCGCCAATAGAGCTAAGCTTTGACCGCAGCATGGATGCGATATCGGTACATGAAGTCTTTCGCATTCGCGAGTCGGGAAGTGAGGTAGCCGGGGTGCTGAACGCGCGGAACAGCGACAGCCGCTCTTATGTTTTTGAGCCAGCACAGGCCTGGGAGCCCCGGCGACGCTACGAGCTTGTGCTCAGCGGATATCTCAGCGACGCCGAAGGCGGCACCCACCGCGTCGACCATCGGCGGGCATTCTCTTTTGGTGGTAGCGCGGCGGGTCCGCTGCGGCTGCTTGAGTCCTACCCTGTGGCCGGGCAAGGTGTTCCCCCCGAGGCGGAAATCCAGTTGCGCTTTAGTGAAGCGGTAGACGCTGCGGCCTTTGAGCGCGCCATGAGCCTATCACCGGCGGTCGTGACTACATCGACCTGGAGTCCGAATCTGACCGAGGTAGTGGTGCGCCCTGAGCAGCCACTGGAGCGGACCACGGTCTATACGCTGCGCATAGCGGACAGCCTGCAGAGCGTAGATGGACGCAGTTTAGCCGAGCCCCTGGAACTTGCATTTGTGGTGGGGGACGATGCCGAGATGCCGCTTGTACAGGAGCTTTATCTGGCAGTTGATGCGCCGTTGCTTGGATACCCGCTACTGAGTTCGTTGCTCGACGGTATGAGATATGGCGATGTTATCGCGGTCAGGTGGAACGTTGCTATGGAGGCCAGCCAAACCGAGGCGGCAATCCGCATTGAGCCACGCGTGTCGCTCGAGTTTCTCTGGCCGGAGCCGGGTCTCATGCTCATTCGGCCACGCACGCGGCTTGATCCTGCTTCAGAGTACCGTCTGCGCTTGTCGGGGGGTGTTCGCAGCGCTGCAGGACTGCAGGCCGCGGCACCGTACAAGCATGCGTTCTTCACGGCATCAGATGCACAGGCAGTCACGGAGTGGAGCAGCTCCTATGGTGCGGTTCTAAATCAGGACGAGCTGCTACCAGGCTTGGTACTGCGACACGAAGTACTTGACCACCATGACGAGGTATCGCTGTCCTTACTGTTTGCTGCAGCCTTTCGTGACGAGGCCGAGCGCGAGCACCTGCTGAACTCGGTGCGTTTTGTGTCGTTGCTACCAAGCAGTGCTCCAGCGCCGGTACTGTTCTCTGCCCACTGGAGTGACGATCAGAGCCTGAGCTTGGGGTACAGGAACCTGGGGGCCGGAACTGTAGATGCTCCGTACCGCTATCTATGGTCGCTGCCTAAAGGATGGGGCGGAACTCGCTACGCTACCGAGGAGCTGCGGGTGGTGCTGGAGTTGTACCGATGAAGGTCCAGAAACTGCTGCTGGGGTTGCTCATTCACGTGCTACCACCGGTGCTGGTTCTACCACTGTTTCTGGTGCTGCTGCCGGGGTGCACCCCTCTGCAGGAGTTCCTCAACATGAGCGCGCCGGAGGTAGAGGGTTACTCGCCCCGGGGTGAGCAGACGGGAGTTGTAGCGGACGATCCGGTGAGGGTGCGTTTCTCGCAACCCATGAATGCATCACGGACCGAGGCTGCTTTTCTACTTGAGCGAGCCGGGCAAGCGCAATCAGGTAGATTTGCTTCCACCGCACGCGAGCTTGTATTCTTTCCGGACCTGCCCTTGCTTGAGGGATATCGCTACCTCATTCGCGTAGGCACCGAGGCCGAGGATTTACATGGGAACTCGTTGGAGCAGGAGTTTTCAGGCTCCTTTAGCACCGCCGGTTGGGGCTTGCTTACTCACATAGTTGCGCACTCGCCTAGCGACAATTCAGTTATTACTGCGCCACGCAACGAGCTGTGGGTTCGCTTTGACCGGCCGGTGGAGAGAGGCCGCCTGCTGAAAGAGTTCCGCATCTCCCCGGAACTACGCGGCGAACTACTTTTAAGCGACAACAATACCTTCCTGCAGTTTATTCCACACGAGGACTGGCGTGCCGGACGCTATTACGAG
>JAIVHN010000286.1 GCA_020201015.1 Spirochaeta sp.
CGATTAGCCTATTCCAGCATTGGTCAGATGGGATACGTACTCTTGGGGCTTTCGGTACTACGCGAGACGGCAATTGTCGGCGCAGTCTTTCACATTTTTTCTCACGCCTTTATGAAAAGCTGCCTCTTTCTCTGCGCCGGAGCCATTATTCATAAAACCGGAGAACGCGATGTCCGTAATATGTCCGGTTTTGGCACGAAAATGCCGTACACCTTTGCGGCGTTTTCTATTGCCGCCTTTGCAATGATCGGCATTCCACCGTTAAACGGATTCTTAAGTAAATGGAACCTTGCATTAGGGGCGCTTGACGGTGGGCACGCAGCTTACGTCGGCGTACTCCTGCTCAGTAGCTTACTGAACGGTCTGTACTATCTGCCTATCATCATTATTGCCTTTTTTGGGAACAACCATGAGATGAAGCGCGATGAAACATCTAAACTCATGTTGGGGCCTATTCTCATACTTGCTGCTGGTTGTTTTATTTTTGGAGTCTCACCGCTCAATATTCTCTATCGGCTGTCTCAGTTTACCGCCGCTATGCTGATGAACGGGGGAATGTAACCGGTGCATCATCTGCCCCTGCTTGCCACAATCCTCCCTATGCTGGGCGCCTTTCTTATTGTTTTATTGCGCCGTAAGCCTTTAGCCCGAGATATTGCGTCGACACTCTTTGTTGCTGGCAGTCTTGGCTGTTTGCTTGCGCTGTACCCACTGCTGCGTTCCGGAGCGGTGTTCAGCTCGTACCCTATACCCATGGTAGGTTTGGCGCTGAACTTCCGCGTCGACGGTGCCGGGTTCATATTTGCGGTTCTCATCAGCTTTGTGTGGCTCCTGGCCACCGTTTTTTGCCGAGCGTATATGGCCCACGAACATGCCCAGACTCGCTTTTACTCGCTGTTGTTGTTCACCTTAGGTGGGTGCATTGGAGTTGTCACGGCAGGTGACTTTCTCACACTCTTTGTGTTCTTTGAGCTCATGACCTTCAGCTCCTACGTATTAGTTATGTGGCACCAGCGCCAGCAAGTGCGTTGCTGTCCGGTATCATGATCAAGGTTGGTGCGTACGGTATCCTGCGTGTGCTGCTAGAGGTTTTCTCGGCACCAGGGCCGATACCCAGCAAGAGCGAACATGTGTTTTTTGCAACCGCTGCTTCAAGCTCCGGTTACGTTCTTATCTGGATGGGCGTGATTACTATGTTCTTTGGGGCGTTTTTGGCGCTCCAGCAGACCATGGCCAAAAAGACATTAGCCTACTCGAGTGTGAGTCAGATGGGGTACATCCTGCTGGCTATAGGGGCGGCCGCATTCCTTGGTACCGACGGTGCCATGGGATTTGTTGGGGCGCTGTACCACATTATTAATCATGCGTTTTTTAAGGCTGGCCTTTTTATCATGGTCGGGGCAATCTACATTCACACCCATGAGCTGGACATCAACCGCATTCGCGGCATGGCTCGTGTTTTCCCGTTGCTTACCGTAACCTTCGTTGTAGCGGCGGCCGGTATTGCGGGGGTCCCGGGGTTTAACGGCTACGCAAGTAAGACCTTGGTTCACCACGCAATAGAGAAAGCATATCACTATAGCCATTTGCCGAGCCTCTATTGGGCAGAACGCATATTCGTACTCACCAGCGCTCTGACCATCTGCTACTTCATTAAACTCTTTCGGGGTTTGTTTCTAGGACCAACAACCGAGGCCTTTGCAGACAAGGGAGACAAGCAACACCCCGCGGCCCGGATCATACCCGGCGTTTTCGCGGCAATCATTCTCTTTATTGGTCTCTTTCCACAGGTACTATACCAGGGGCTAGTGACACCGGCCATGAGTGGCTTGGCCTTTGACCCCTACAACGTAGGCAAGTACATCACCGGTCTTGAGTTCTTTACCTGGCCAGATATCCGGGCCATGCTCGTTGTATTTGGCTTGACTGCGGTAATTTATCCGCTCGGCAACTACATTGGTCTCTTTCAACTCCTCACTCCCGGCGGCTCTGCTCCGGTACCTCAAGTCTCGCGGATCCGCATGCCAAGCATTCCCGCATGGTTAAGTGTGGAAGGCCTCCTCTACGAGCCCGTGGCCCGCATCGGTTTGAGAGTTTGCAATTTGACGCACACCTACCTTGATGCCGGGGTAAATTATACGCTCTTCACCGGCACCGCAAACCTATTCCACCGTGTGATTCGAGCAATTGGGAATTTAGAGAACCTGCTATTGGATTTCTATGAAGGCGGGTCGGATATTCCCGGTAAGTTTTCTGCACGGTCGGAGGCCAGAAACCGATCGGGAGCCGGGCCTCGCTCGAGTCTGTGGAGTAACCGCAACATCAACACTGCCGCCCTGTTGGTGGCATTCTTAATAACGCTGTTCTTGGTAGTGTTCTTTTTCTTCCGGCGCGGAATGCTCTAAGACCGCGAAATCGAGCTGTCCTCCGGACGACTGCTACGACATTAGGGCAGCATCAGCGCCACCGCGCCTTCAACAAGTACCAACATGTGCATAGGAAAGATGCCAAAGAACACACAACCCACAGCCAGTATAAGCAAGGGTACCGCCATAGTGAGGGGCAGCCGCTTACAGTTACAGGGGGCTTCCGGCCATGACTCGGTGTCTCGTTGTCCGAAGAACGCGCCAATGACTATAGGGAAATAGTAGATACCGTTCAGCAAACTGCTGAGCAGAATAACGCCTAGATACACCGGGCGGCCTGCCTCAAATGCTCCCAGGGCAAGGTACAGTTTGCTGATAAAGCCGTTGGTAGCCGGAATTCCAACCATTGCCATGGCGCCTACAGTGAAGGCAGACATCGCCAACGGCATTTGCAGACCAATTCCCTTCATATCCTTGATGGTGCGAATACCGGTGCAGTAGATGATGGCGCCAGCGGAAAGGAATAACATGGACTTCATCATTGCATGATTAAAAATGTGGAGCAGACCACCGGTAATGCCGGTTGCTTGCATAAGACCAATTCCTAGAAATACATACCCAATCTGAGCTATGCTTGAGTAGGCAAGCATCCGCTTTATGTCGGTCTGGGCCATCGCATAGAGGGAGCCGACAATGATAGAGATTGAGGCCAGAATGAGAATGAGCTCGCTTACCGGCAGTACTAAGAACACCTCGCGGGGATACACATCAACCAAGATCCTCAAATAAAGAACCGCGTATACCTTAATGACCAGCCCGGAAAGCAGAGCGCTCGACGGAGATGGTGCCGAGCTGTGTGCATCGGGCAACCAGACATGCAGCGGGAAGAGTGCGGCCTTTACAATGAACCCAACCGAGAACAGCGCTAATGCAACCATGGAGTTAATTGGGTACTCCGCAAGGGCGGTATCCATTCCTGCCGCAATGTAGTCAATATTCAAATGCCCGGTCAATTTGTACAACAATGCCGTTGCCAAAAGAATTCCACCGGTGCCCAAGCAGCTGAGAATGAGATACTTCAGACTTGCTTCGGTACAGTCCGGCCCGCCCTTAACTGCAATAATGCCACACGCGCCAATTGCTGCAACCTCCATGAGCACGAACATGTTAAACAAGTCGTTTGTAACGCAGAGCCCAGCCAAGGCGCCTACGAGTAAGAGGTACAGGGTGTAGTAACTGCCAAGGAGACGAGTCTCAATGTCGTGATGAAGGTCTGCCAGGGAAAAAAAGAGGATGAGCGTACTCACTGAAAAGATTGTGATAAGCATGAAGACCGAAAGCGGAGTGACCATGAACTCAATACCCCACGGTGCTAACCAACCCCCAAGAGAGTACCCAAGCTCACCGTAGATGAGGACCGCCCAGGCTAAGTACCCGGTGAGAACAAGCGCCAGGAAATGGGCCCCCAGGGCAAGCCCCCCCGGCAGCCGTGTTCCCTTGCTCGGCAACACGGCAGTTAGACAGGCGGCAATCCAGAGCACCAGCATAACCAGTACCGGCGCATTCCAGAAGAAAACACTGAGTACGCCAAAGGTATCAAGGAGTGAACTCATTGGGGGTTGCTCCTGCGCTCCATAATTTCATCGGCATCAAGCGTGCCGTAGTAACCGTAGAGCTTCACACACAGCGCAAGTGCAAATGACGTCACACTTACGGCAACTACAATTCCTGTCAAAATAAGCGCGGTTGGGAGCGGGTTCACGTAGACCATGTCAACACTGTGGTCTACAATCGGCGGCTGTCCACCCGTGACATAGCCAAGCGAAACGAAGAGAAGGAAGATCCCGGTCTCCATAAT
>JAIVHN010000287.1 GCA_020201015.1 Spirochaeta sp.
GGCTCCAGGCCCAAAGCCGGGAAGCTCAAGTAGGTGCAGCGCCAAGTGGTCATTGTACACAAACTCAGGCGATGTCCGCTCACGTAGCTCAAAACAGCTATGCGGCCGCAGTCCGGTCTGCCGGTAGCTCTGCACCTCAATGTTAAACAAGGTGTTGCTCCGGTCGCGCGCACGTGCGTCCACCACCGAGAGCTTGTCCGAGCGAAAGGTCTGCAGGTTGAAGGGGTTGGTGATCTCAAGCTCGGTAACGGCCGGGAAACCGTAGTCCTGCCGCACGGCGCTGAGTAGCGCTGCTAGTACGTCCTCACTGCCGGGCGAGCCAAACACGGCTTTGAACACCATGTCTGAGGTGAGCGGAATGTGCTCAGCTTCGGGGGACTCGGCTTCGGGGGACTCGGCTTCCATCGGCCACTGCGTGTGGCATCCAGCAGCCGCTCTACACCGCTAAACGGCATCCTGCCGGTTTGCGCTCCCATGTGCTCGGCGTTCTTTCGACTCCAGTGCGCCATGTCTACAAATAGTCTACAGGATTATCGCCCTGATTGTCGGTGCCGGTGGTTAAGAATTGCGCCAAACTCCATGCAGTAGATAATGAGCAGTGTACATCCGGGGCAACTAGACATTGGGCTTCGATAGACATGATTGAACTGCATTGCGGATGTTCTCCATCCAACCCGTCACCCAAGGCATGTGTGCTGCGCTCGGCTCCATTATTGAACCCGGATACCGGGTAATTGTTCCAAACGGTGTGAGACGTTCACAGTCTGATTCAACGCTCTCCAGTTCATGACAGAACTCAGCGCAGTCTCGGTTAAGCTTCAACAAGTCGTGAACATATGGTGGTTTGCGACCGCGTTCAATGAATATCGCTTTCAGATATTTTTCAGCACACTGCTGACAATGATAGGCAATAATTTCGTAGGGTGGGCGGTTGGATGTCTGAAGGATTTCGACCGTGTCTCGGTCGCGCTCGGCGGAGGCGATCCAAAGCTTCGTCTCTTCAGAAATACTCAAACGGCTATACCCTCAGAGCGCGCTGTGTACTCGACGGTCCAAGGCTGCAAACAGCGTTGTTGAAACGCTTCATCAGTCGTTACAACTACATCGAGAGCAAGATCACTCCTCTCATGCAGAAATCTACGAACCTGATAAGCAAGCTCGAAAAGATCATCGTTGACTTCAGTGAACACTACCAGTAAATCGATATCGCTATCCGGATTCGCATCTCCGCGCGCATGTGATCCGAACACAAAGATGTCAGAGACTGGGAAATTGTTTTTCACTGATTGAATCAACTCACGCAATTTTGAATCCATCTGAGCTCCTACTTCAGTATAGACCGGCTGAGCACAAGAAGCAAAGCTGTCACGGCAAATGTAGTGGAACGTCTCTTGTGTCACCAGAGAGAAAGACAGCTGTCACAGCTGAGACAAAGGAAACCCCGCTCGGCAAAGATGGCATTCATGCGCGATAGCAGCAGAGGCAGGACTCGGCTTCCATCGGCCACTTCGTGTGGCATCCAGCAGCCGGTCTGCACCGCTAAACCGGCATCCTGCCGGTTTGCGCTCGCATGTGCTCAGCGTTCTTTCGTTTCAAGTCCTGCTTGCAACGCAAAAAAGCCCCCCGAACCACAGAAGTGATTCGGGGGGCTTGATAGCAGGGACAGGACTCGAACCTGCGACCTCCGGGTTATGAGCCCGACGAGCTGCCAACTGCTCTACCCTGCGCCGATGGTTAGAAGATACCAGAGCGGAGCGGTGAGTGTCAACAGGGTGTAGCAAAATCCTTGTGATTGCAGTGCAGTGGACGCTTCATGGCGCCGGGGGTACGTCAAAATCGCAGACCACCGGGTAGTGGTCCGAAGGTGTGAGGGCGCCACGGGAGCTTTTATCAAGATGAATGTTGTGGCACCTTAGGCGCTTGTCTAACAGTATCCAGTCAATGCGGGCAATATCGTCATTTAGGTTTCGCCCAAACCCGTGGAATGAGGCTTCTTCAGCCTTTCCAAGTCTGGTCCAGGGATCTACGAGCTGTGGGATGTATTCTAGAAAAACTTGGCGCACCTCACCGTCGGGCGGGGCGTTAAAGTCACCGGCAATAATGACCGGCACATCTTGTGGGCGGGCTGCGTTTAACTCACGTCCAGCTACCTTTGCTTGTTCTACGCGAGCCTGCTTAGGGCCGTTGTCTAAATGCATATTGGCAAAGACCACGCTCTTGTCAGTTCTACGGTCGCCTAACACCGCCCAGGTTAGCAGGCGCGGAAAGTAGCTGCCGAAAGAACTACTCTCCGGAACTTGAGGAGTTGCCGAGAGCCAGAAGTCGCCGCTATCGCGAACATCGACATGGTCCTCTCTTACTATGATGCAGGGATACATGCGCGACTCGATCCAGTCGCGGTGTTCATCTACTATGCGGAAACCCGGCAGCAGTGCAACAAGTTCGCGCACTTGGCGCCCCCAACCTTCTTGCGTAGCAATGACGTCCGGCTCAAGCTTCAGGAGTACATCGGCAAGGAGTTCCTTCCGGTTGGGCCAGGCACAGTCGCCGTCGGCAGGATTGTCAAATCTGATATTACTTGATATTACGCGCATGATGTTCTTCCAATATATTTTCTAAGGTCTCTCGGTAACCAGGATAGTGATCTGAGAAGGCTGGCGTCCAGGGAAAACCGCGGTGGCCGATATGAAGCTTTGTTCCAACATGGTGAAAGCCCCAGCTACGCAACGGTAGACGCGCAACTAGATCTCGCCCGTTTACTACCCGGGTGTGCCGGTTGTTCAACTCTCTCTGCAGTTCCGCAGCGGCGTGATTGTAGATGCGTGGCATACCAAAGGTAACGGCACGTACATCACGATCCGGGTACAGTAATGCAAGTTCAAAAAACGTGAGCGATGCCATAGCACCACCCTGGCTGTGCCCGACCACCGTGACCGGAAGCGACTGCCGGGTGGCCGCAACACGACTCAACAGCTCTGTGCGTACCGCCGCGTACTTGCTGAGAAAACCATAGTGTGCGCGCAGTTTTCCGTATTCGCGTAGGTGTTCCATACGCACTCGCGATATTTGAAAATTAATGCGCCGATCAATCTCACTAATCTCCGGTTGTGATCCGCGGAACACAATGTACATCCGCCCTTCGTGCACCATCGTGAAACCCAGCGTGTTACTTTCCACATGTTCAAAGTACTGCATTGCCCAAGGGTAGTCACGATAATTTTCTCGAACCCGCCAGGCAGCGAGACACATATCGTAGTGCTCAAGAAGTTGTTCGATGCTGGGTGTTGTGTCCCCGGCACCGAGGGCAGCGGTGCCACGGCTGCCCTGCACAGAGACGTCCTTTAGGCCAAGCGCCGCTGGCCCGCTGCTACAGGAGGCAAGGATTGCAAGG